>JAKDMK010000187.1 GCA_030452365.1 Nitrococcus sp. | reverse complement strand
CAGCAGTGCCGCCTTATTCCACAAACCGCGCCGCTTCAACCCCGCCTGGATGCGTTGGTAGCGTGAGCCAAGCACCCCGCACTGGCGCTGGCAGCGGGTATAGAAGAACGTTACGATCCAGTCCCGACCGTCTGTGCGGATCCAATCGCGCAAGGCATGGACGTTGCCGGCGGCGTCAATAAGTCGGGTCGACGGCACCACCGGCTGGTGGGCGGCGACGTACAGCCGCCTCCCCTGCTCCGCGGTGAAGGCGCGCAGCCCCATGGTCATCCACAGCGTGGCGGCGAGTGCGAGCACCAGCAGCAGGGAACTGGCCAGTGCGGTCCGCATCGCGCCCACCCCCCGTGTGTGCGTAGGATTAGCGCGCCGCGGCGGCGGCTACCGTGCGCCCACGGGTGGCAATGCGTACAACCGCCGGGAGGATTATCAGTGCCGCGGCCAGCAGCACCAGCAGGGCGAACACCGATGCCACGCGGTCGTAGCCCACCCATTGCGCCAAGTGAACCGCGTATCGGCGCGGCACCCCGGCAGATCCCGCGAACAGGAAAGCCATCGTGAAGCCTAAACCGGCCACGGCATAAAGCCAGAATGTCCCGCCTCTTACCGCGCCGAACTGTCCCGCTCTGCCCTGATTGCCTATCCAGGTCATGAAGGCCAGCAACATGGGCACGACGCCAAGCAGCAGGTAGGTATGGAAATGCCCTGGAACCCACTGGGTGTTGTGCATCACCTGGTTGATGGCGATGGTGCCATCGAGCACCGCCGGGACGATGCCGGCGCTCCAGCCAAAGATCGATAGCACCAGCAGGCCCGAGGCGAGATCCCAGCGCATGCCGCTGCGGTGGACATTGGCCAGGGTGCCCACCAGGGTCACCGCAAACACGGGCAGCGCGCTCGCGTAGGAGATAATCTGCCCCCAGAATGCCATCCAATCGGGCATCGCGAAGTCCATGAGCAGGTGATGCGGATAGACCGTCAACACCATCAGCAGGGTCGCGTTCCACGCCAGGATAAAGGCCGGATACACGCCCCACGGGCGGCCAGTGTAGCGCGGCAGGATCTCATACACGGCGACGACCGCCATGTAGATGGCCACGTTGATGACCACGTGGCCGAATAGGAAAATGAAATTCTTGGCGAGCAGCGCCGAAAAAGCGAACTGCGGCAAAAACACGTGAATCAGCATCATGACCAGAATCACCGCACCGAATAGGGTGCCTACCAGGTTGCCGATCGTGCAGACCGCGCCCGCGATGATCGGCGGCGGCGGGGCGTCCTCCTTGTTCCCGGTTCTCAGCCGCTTCCAGCCGAGCGCCGCCTTGAAGCCTCCTTCGTACTGGGTCGCAATGGCGCGGGCGATTTCGAGGTAGAACACCAGCATGCCGACCCCGACCAGGAGCACGCCGACCAGATATCCGCTCGCCGCAAGGTCCGACCATACCTGTAGCGAGTGGCTCGATAACGGATACAGCATGGTCCAGGCCGCGGCGTATCCGCCGAGGAAAATGCTCGCCAGGACCATCACCACACCGACCAAAAACAGCACTAGATTGGCGATTGCCGCGGCGCGGTGTAACGCCAGATAGCGACCCATGAAATGCCAGATCACCGCCATGCCGCCCAGCGTGACGATGGCGACCATGCCGATGCCGTGCGCGGTCATGATCTGATAGAAGAGATCCGGACCGATGCCGAGCCATTGGCCCTGGGTCATGCGCAGGAGCACACCGAAGAACATCAGCAAAAGCAGGACCACGCCGGTTACCGCGGCGTAGGTACGAACCTCGGGCGTGACCGGCTCGCTGGTATTCCAGGTCTGCGTCATTGCGGCATCTCCTAAAGTTGCGTGCCCGTAGCAGCCACCACCGTGAATGTGGTTTTCATTGCATGGTGGATCAGCCCGCAGTACTCGAGGCAGAGAATCTGGTAAGTGCCGGGCGCGGTGAAGGTGTGGCGCAGCACGTTCGTGTAGCCGGGCATGGCCTGTGTCTGAGTGATCACCTGCATTTCAGGGCCATAGATGGCAAAGCCGTGGTTGACATCGGAAGCCCTCACGTGGAATTCGATAGGGCGCCCCGCCGCAAACCGATTCCGGGACATAGACCAGGACCATTGGCGGCCCACGACGTCCACCACCAAGGGGTTGCCACCCGCCGGCACGCTTGCCGGGAACGGCACGAGGGTCAGGCTGTAGACCGTGATTGGAATGAACGAGAGCAGCATCACCCAGAAAATACCGTTGCGCCAGCGCGCCGCCCTGCTCGGGCCGTCGCCGGGCGCCTCACGCGCGGAGGATGCGAAATAGAGGAACACGACTACGATCAGCGCGATCCCCAACACCGTGACCGTCAAGGCGAGCGATTGATACATACCGCGCCTCCGCGGGATTTTCTAGCGTCTAAATGAAGTATCCCGTGTCTATCTCTAGCTTAATCGGCGCGCGGCGACCCTTCAACTTGATTGTTACTAACACTTGATCGCGGCCTATGACTGTGATTTCAGATCGCCATTAGCGCGCCCTCGCTGTGGACCTTCGTGGCCGGCGCCGCGCTGCTCGCGGCTTCCAAGCGCATGAGGATCATTCCCCGCCGAGATGGGATATTGTGCGCGTCGGTACGACGACACCGGACGGCCCGGTCGTCTCCCTGTGCATTCGCCTCCAGGTAGCCGGCGGCGTGCCAACGATGCGCTTGAACGCACGCGCGAACGCGGCTTCCGAGTCATAACCCACCTCCAGCGCGATCGCCGCCACGCTCGAGCCGGTGTCGCGCAACAATCCGGAGGCAAGCTGCATACGCCAATGGGTCAAATACTGCATGGGCGGCTGGCGGATCAGATCGATGAAGCGTTCGTGCAGCGCCGAGCGCGATAGCCCGACCTGCCTGCCGAGTTGGCCGATTGTCCACGGCTCGGCCGGCCGCTCGTGCATGAGCGCGAGGGCGCGGCTGACGAAACGGTCGCGCAATCCGGCGAGCCAGCCCGTCGAGTCTGCGGGCATAGCGTCGGTATGACGGCGCACGGCGTCGACGAACATCATCTCGCTCAGACGTTCGAGGAGCGCCTCGCTGCCGGGGCGTCGCCGGCTAGATTCCGTTGCCGCCAGTCGCACGAACTGCTCGCTCCAGGCGCTGCCGCCGTTGCCGCACAGGTGCAGGAGCCTCGGCAAAGTGGCGATCAAGGGATTGAAGGGGCGCATATCGCAGCCGATGAAGCCGCAGACGAGCGTCGTCGAGGCGCCCTCCTGGGAATTGGCCGAGTCACTGGCGCAGGGCGCCACCTGCGGCTGGCCGTCGCTGTCGTAGGAGACACGAAATGGCCGCTGCTGGTGCTGCATCTCGTAGTATGTGCTAGTACGCGGGTCGGCGCGCAAGCCAGGCGCGTAGGAGACGACGTGCGGATCGCCCTGCGGGAGCAGGATGATGTCGCCACGGTGGAGCTTCTGCGGCGATTCACCGACGATGGCAGCCCAGCACTGGCCCTCGGTCACCACGTGGTACGCGATTACGTGCTCGGCGTTCGGCATCACCGCGGCGGCGATCTCGCGCGAGGGCGGGGCTTCGGCCACCCATTTGCCATGGCAGGAGACGTAGAAGAACAGCGCGCTTTGTAGACGGACGCTGCGCAGGACGTCGGATAGCGTGTCGTGGCTCATGAGGCTACGGCTCGGCTCCCACCCAAACTCGATTACCGGACGGTCGAGCAAATCGCGCGGAGCGCGGGTGAAGCGACGATTCGCCCGGCACGAAACAATGGAGCCTCCTCCAAACGCAACTTCAGGAGACTGCCATGTCAGTGACACAGGAAAGGCTGGAATCGATCATTCCACGGAACGCGCCCGACTTCCAGGCCATCAAGGCCAAGCAGCAGGCCACGTGGGCGAGCGGCGACTATGCCGTCATCGGCACCTCCCTACAGATCGTAGGGGAGTTGCTCGCGGAAGCGGCGGATATCCGCACGGGCGAACGCGTGCTCGATGTCGCCGCCGGCAACGGCAACGCCACACTCGCCGCCGCGCGCCGCTTCGCGCAGGTGACCTCCACGGACTATGTCGAAGCATTGCTCGCGAAGGGTTCGGCGCGGGCGCGCGCGGACGGTCTGCATGTCAGCTTCAAAGTCGCCGACGCCGAGGCGCTGCCGTTCGCGGATCAAACTTTCGATGTGGCACTCTCGACCTTCGGGGTGATGTTCACGCCGAACCGCCGCAAGGCAGCCGGCGAGATGCTGCGCGTGGTGCGCGGCGGCGGGCGCATCGGCCTCGCGAATTGGACAGGGGACGGGTTCATCGGTCAGCTCTTCAAGGTGATCGGAAGGCACGTCCCGCCACCGGACGGACTCCAGCCGCCCGCGCTTTGGGGCAGCGAATCTCATATCGTGCAGCTCTTTGGCAGGGAGGCGGCCGACATCCGCAGCGAGCGAAAGCACTACCACTTCCGCTACAAGGCGCCTGCGCACTGGATCGACGTGTTCCGCGATTACTACGGCCCGACGCACAAGGCGTTCGCCGCACTCGACGCCTCCGGCCAGGAGAAGCTTCGGGCCGATATCACCGAACTCCTCGAGCGCCTGAACGTCGGCGGCCCGGACACGCTGGTCGTGCCCGGCGAGTACCTGGAGGTCGTCATCACAAAGCACTGAAAGCTGGGCGGATGCGCACGCACGTGCGCATCCGCTAAACTTGGTTCTCCTGGACCCATTGAGATCGCTCTAACTCGCTGGCGTACTCTCTCGGCAAATCACATCTCACCGCGACCGTGCACTTTTGCATGGCATGCTGCAAGGCGGTAAAAGCACGCACGCAAGTCGCATCGCGGTGCTCGAACGACCAATCGAGGCGACGTGCCAAGCGCAGCCATGCCTCGAAGTGCCTGTGGTTTTCCGTTTGAATATCCATGATCTCTCCTTAGTTTTCCAGCCGTCCTTTCTCGCTGCCGCCTGCAAAGAGCCCATTCGGCGTCGAGGGATACAGGATTGTCGCCTGCCGAGTACCCGGTCGGCGCCCCCAGGGCCTGTCTTCGGCAGTTCACAAAGCTGCAGGCGCAAGCTTTGAACATCGCGCTCGTGCGATGGCCTGAAGGGGGAGCGGCACAGATGCCGCGCATAAATCTATTGCTACTGATCTGTCAATAAGATGGGCGTCGACCCCCGGATCGGGGTCCGGGGCAGGCTCCGCCGGTGTGACAAATAAATCAGCGACTCCCTAGCGAATTGGAAGTTATTAGGTTCAAGGTAACCTGAGCAGGGTTCGCGAGTAAACGCGGCATATTGCCGCAGGCTCGGCAAGGCTCTGGCTGTCACCCACAACCTGCACGAACGCGCTCTCGATCCAGAGCCGATCGTCCCGCTCGCACCGCAGCGAACGCGTTTACGTCTTCAGGCAAGCGCGGATTTTGGATGCTAACGCACCGGTTGGACATGGCATGAAATTAAGCCAAAATAGCAATGAGATATTCGCTGCATCG
>JAKDMK010000186.1 GCA_030452365.1 Nitrococcus sp. | reverse complement strand
CTTCTCCTTGGTGTCGCGTCCTTTCTGATGACCGATCACCATCACCGGCCGCCCGTCAAGGCGCGCCACGCCGCCGACAATCGCTGGATCGTCACCGAATCGCCGATCCCCGTGCAGCTCCTCGAACTCGGTGAATATCCGCGGCACATAATCAAGGGTATAGGGCCGCTGGGGGTGGCGGGCAAGCTGAGCAATCTGCCAAGGAGAGAGCGCTGAGAAGATCTGCTCGGTCAGCTGCCGGCTCTTCTGCTGCAACCGATCGATCTCGTCGCTGATATTGACCTCGGCGTCATCGCCGACATTGCGCAATTCCTCGATCTTCGCTTCCAACTCGGCGATGGGGCGTTCGAAGTCGAGGCAATTCAAGTTCGTCATGCCTATCCGTGTCCGCGCCCTGGCTGCACGCAAGGCAGGCAATCATACCATGGGCGGCGCTTCACTCAGCGATGCAGCATCGTTTCCGGCCCGTCTTCTGCAGGCAATTCGAGCTCTGAGCGGTTGCCCGGCGGCCACGGCAGCTGCATGCCGTGCAGCAAAAGCAGCATCACCGCGGGAAGCACCGCGCTTTCTGGAAGATCGTCCGGAACGCTGGTAAGCGGGAAGCCTTGCACTTCGTTGGTAGCAGCGACCATCAGCATCTGATGGTGACGCTCAAGAAGCACTCTCCATACAGTTGGCTCCAAGTCTTCCCACGTCTGCGCGAGCGGTTTGGCGGAGAACGCCTCTATAGCCGCATCGGCCTCGCGCCCGCGGTACTTACTATAGGGAATGCCGCGTATCTCATAGAGCCGGAGGCGGAAGATATCATTTACCGGCCAAAGTATCTCGATCACTCGCATTCCACCGAGCTGAACGTACTGCATCTGGGAAAGCGGCTTGTCCAGGACCGATTCGAAATAGGCTTTTGCGAGCTCGATATTCTGCATCGGGGAACCTCCATTGCGTCATCCGGATTAGCGCTCTCGGCGGCGGCCGCTCTTGGTCGGCTGGCCGGCCAAAAATCCCGCCGACGTGGCAAACGGCGTGTTTGACTGCCGACGATCACCTGGAATGTTGCAGCACTAGCTCGTATGCCTCAACCGCCGACGCCAAGTCGATGCAAGCCGGCTGTCTATGCAGCGAACGCTATAATGGCGCTAAGGCTATGGTTTTAGTGCCTTGCGGGAAAGCGCTAGCATCCGTGATAGTTGGGCATCCAATAACTGCCGACTCCCGTCATTGCGGCGCAGGCGGGACAAATTCGACGCGCGCGATTGTATTCGCGGCATCCCTGCCGCTCACCCTCTGGGCCATCGTTCGCGCGATGTTCAAAACTTGCTCCTGCAGTTTTGTGAACAGCTTTAGCTGTCCCGACAGGGCGCACACCAGGGGTGGTTTGCATAATCCAAACGGAGCAAGATGGATCCAGGCCTGCGCTGGGATGACGACGCGAAGCGCGGTTTTTCGAGATCTCATAATAAACTCGGGCTCAGCCGGCCCAGCGAGCTGCTAGGCTAAGGTCCATGCCGGCGAGGTGGCATAGGGACAAGAGACAGCTACTGGAGGGGGACTCACATGCGATCGTGCTGCCGCCTGACCGCTCGAGTGGTACTACCGTTGACGCTGCTCATCGTATGGGTATTCCTGGCCATTCTGGGCGCTGCCGGAGCTAAGGAGGGGGGTGCAGCGACGCCCTTGTTCCTCTACGAAACCGCCCTGCGACAACTCGATGCCAATGAGCTGCAACGCTTTCGTGAATCGGCGGCACAGCTCGAGACATTCCCGCTGTACCCTTACCTGCGCTATGCCGAGCTCCGTCAGCGACTCGAGTCGGTTACACGGGCTGAGGTGAAATCTTACCTTGATCGCTATCCCGAGCTGCCGGTAACCGCGCTATTGCGCACCGCCTGGGTACACGAGCTCGCCCGGCGCCAGGACTGGCGCACGTTCTTGGCAGTTTATCAAGGCAGCCGCAATGCCTACCTTCGTTGCGCCCTAGTCCAAGCGAAGCTCGCCATGGGGGACAAAGAGCAAGCCATCAGCGAGGCCAAGCGCCTGTGGTCGGTAGGGTATCGGCAACCACAAAATTGTAATCCCGCCTTCGATTTGCTGGAACAAGCCGGTGTGTTGACACAAGAGCGGGTTGAGCATCGCATCCTACTGGCATTGGCAGCCGCTCATAGCCGGCTTGCGGCGGACCTGCTCGATCGGCTCCCGGCTTCCGACCGCGCCAAGGCCGCGCATTGGATCGAGGTGTACCGCCACCCGCAAGCGGCCCTGCAAAATCCACCGTTGGGATCCGATGAGGTCGTATCGCGGCTGTTCACGGCCGCATTGGGCGGTTTGGCTCGGGACGATCCGGCGCAGGCCTATCAGTTGTGGTCCAAGATCAAGGCCCGCCATTCCTGGACGCAAGCCGTGAGCGGCCCTATCGCTCGTATCATTGCCCTACGCGCTGCCTACAACGGCCTGCCAAGCGCGGGCAAGTGGCTGCAAGCCCTTCCCGCGGCACAAACGGATACGCTCGTGCGTGCCTGGCGTGTGCGCAGCGCTTTGCGTCGGGGTGACTGGGAGGGAGTCGCGCGCGCCGTCGAAGCAATGGCCACCGAGCAGCGCCATGCCGAGGTGTGGCGCTACTGGCAGGCCCATGCCCTGGAAAAGCTGGGCCAAGGCGAGAGCGCGGAGCAGCTTTATCGGACCATCGCGGGCGAGTTTTCCTACTACGGCTTTCTTGCGGCCGATGCGCTCGATACCCCCTATTACTGGGGAAAATCGATGCCTTCGCCGGATTCGCGGCGTCAACGTAGGCTGCGTCAGCAATCGGCCGTGCAGCGGGCGCTGCTGCTGCATCAGGCCGAGCAGCATGAGCTGGCCCAGCTCGAGTGGCGCTCGCTTGTCGAGCGCCTGAGCGCACGTGACCGCTTGGCGGCGGCACGCATCGCCGCGAAGCAAAGCTGGCCGTGGGCAACCTTATACGCCGCGGTCATGGGCGGGGTTAACAATGCCTCTTTTTTGCGCTTTCCGAAAGGTTATCCGGGGGAGGTACACCGCAGCGCCCGGGCGAGCGGCATTGATCCTGCCTGGCTATTTGCGCTGATACGCCGGGAGAGCGCGTTTCGCAGCGATGCTTGCTCCCATGCCGGGGCGTGCGGCCTAATGCAGCTGATGCCGGCCACGGCCCGCTGGATGCTGGAGCGCAATGGCAAGGATTCTTCCAACCTCATCACGATCATGAGCGATCCGGACCACAACATCGCAGTCGGCACCGACTATCTCGCTTATCTGCGCGAGCGCTTCGCAAGCCACATCCTGGCACTGGCCGCCTACAACGCAGGCCCCGGCAACGTCGGCGAGTGGCTGGATATGACCGGCCCGCCGGTCGGCAGCGCCCGCTGGATCGAGACGCTCCTCTTCGGTGAAACGCGCCGCTACCTCAAGGCGGTGGTTTTCAACGAGGTGATCTACCGCCTTCGGCTCAACAACAAAACATCGCGCGTTTCCCAGCTGCTACAGGCAGAGCGCGAACAATACGCCCAGGTTGCGCTAGATAAGCCGGGCAGCGAGCAACGCTGAAATCGACTCCCCGCGCCCCCAACCGATCAAGCATCGTGGGCAATGCGGGTCGTTTCTCAATAGCGGGCGGGTGACGCAGGCTCAGGGAGCGCAAGGGGGTATTTCGGTGCAGCCGAAAAGGCGTTTTTGCTTGATGGCCGCAGCGACGCCTGCAGGCACCATCTGCTCCCATGTGCTGTCGCGGCGTTGGATACGGGCCAATACGTCGCTCGAAAAGATGTGCATGATATCGGCGTTAAAGCCGGTGATGCATTCAATATAGCAGTTGCCAAGTAGATGTTGGTAAAGATGGCTAAGAGTGACGGGAATTTCGATCGTTTCCGCCGTTATCAGCTTGTCGTCGGCGGCGCATGACGAAGGCGCCGCGCCGAGCGGGTGCAAGGCGTTGGTTTTGCCCGTTGCGAGGTAGTGCTGGTAGGCGCACTGCCGCATGGGATAGACGTACAGTTTTACGCAGTGCCGAAAGAGACGGCCGAACGCTTCCAAGATACCGCCTTCGAGATTTTCGTAGAACTTTTCGTTGAAGATTTCGATGAGGCTGCTGATGCCCAAGGCCACACCGATCATCTCCTTGGTGTAACGGCGGAAATACGATGTGAGGCGGTAGAATTCCAAGTAGTTGGAAATGAGCACGGTGAACCCGAGGTCGGCCAGCAGATCTACGCGGGAAAGAAAGTCGTCGGCGTTGAGGGAGCCGCTTGCCAGCAGGTTGCTCATGGTGATTTCCATGAGCACGACGAAGTCCTTGTCCTTTACGAGCAGCTCACGCTTGAACTGCGCGGTGGCGCATTTAAGCATGTCGACATTGACATGGGTAACTGGACGGAAGCTGCCGCGCTCGACCAGGACAGGCTTTTTGTAGAGCACTTCCGAGGGCTGCAACACGACGCGTTTGGGGCCGAACATGACCGCGTTGGTGAGGCCAAGCTCAACGAGGTGAAGCGAGAGCAACCGGTTGTCCACACCGGCGAAACAGTGGCCGTGCATTTCCAACATGTCGACCTCGATGCGATCCGCCCCCAGGTTGTCGAGCAGGGATTGGATGAACTGCTTCGGGTCGTCGCGCAGATAGAAAGCGCCGTACACCAAGTTGGTTCCGACGATGCCCAACGCCTCCTGCTGCAGCACGGCATCCCGGTCCCACATGCGCACGTGCATGATGATGTCGCAGGGCTGGGAAGCGGGCGCGGATTGAATGCGAATGCCCATCCAACCATGGGCTTCATTGGTGCCGGAATGGTTGCGGGTGGCGACGGTGTCGGCAAAGACAAAGAAACAGGAGCGATTGCCGCGTTGCGCATCCAAGCGCTCGATCAGCAGATTGTATTCAAAGCTGAGCATGTGCAGCAGCCGCTGCTGCGACACGTAGCGGGGCGCCTTGCCGTAAATGTCGTCGCTGACCGTCATGTCGTAGGCCGACATGGTTTTTGCGATGGTCCCCGATGCGGCACCCGCCTGAAAAAAATTGTGCGCCACCTCCTGCCCCGCGCCGATCTCAGCGAAGGTGCCATATTTGCCCTGGTCAAGGTTGATGGTCAGGGCCTTTTGGTTGGTGGTGAGTAGTTCGGGTTGCCTGCTCATTCCCGGCAAAGTAATCCACCCAGGAACCGCGATGCAACCCGTTCATGGGAGATTGATGCGTGGATGAGCTGAAGTGTCGGTCCGAGGCGGTCTTACGACATTCGAAAAAATGCGAAAAAAGCGGTTGACATCTGGCCAGCCGGACATATATTACTGCGCGAAAATAGGCGGGCATACTCCCGCACGACTCGAAGGGCCGGGTCGGTTTTTGTCTCGCAGATCGCCCAACTGCGTTTAAGGACTAGACAGTAAAGGATTAGAAATGAAAACCGCCACGCAAACCGCCGAAGAACCGCCCGACACTGAGAGCTGTGAACCCGCCTCCTCTCCCGCT
>JAKDMK010000185.1 GCA_030452365.1 Nitrococcus sp. | reverse complement strand
TCACGAGTCGAGTCCAATTTCATTACGTCGACCGGGCCAATATGGATTAGGCCAATATCGCCTCTGCCGAATCGACCCAAGCAACCCTGACCATGCATTCTAAAGCACACACCGTCTTCATCTGCCATGATTGCGGCGCTCGCGCCGCCAAGTGGTCTGGGCAATGCCCGGAGTGCGGGGCATGGAATAGCCTCGCGCAGACGACTCCCTCCAAACCCAGCACCCGGCCGTTTGGGCACTACGCCGGCGAGTGTGGGGTGAAACCGTTGGCGGAGGTCGCGCGCACGGACGAGATGCGCTTTGCCACCGGCAGCGCTGAGCTCGATCGAGTGCTCGGTGGGGGGCTGGTGCAGGGTAGCGTGGTGCTGCTCGGGGGTGATCCGGGTATCGGCAAGTCCACCCTGCTGCTTGAAACCATGGCCCGGCTGTCCGGCAATGCCCCCGCGTTGTATGTCACCGGTGAGGAGTCGCTGCGCCAGGTGGCGCTGCGCGCCAAGCGCCTCGGTGTGCGCGGGGAGGGCCTACAGGTGCTGGCAGAGACGGCACTGGAGGCCATCCTAGCTACGGCTGAGGAGCAGCGCCCGGCGGTGATGGTAGTGGACTCCGTGCAAACCCTGCACGGAGCTGCGCTTGGTTCGGCGCCAGGCTCCGTCGCCCAAGTGCGCGATTGCGCTGCCCACCTGGTGCGTTTTGCCAAGCAGACCGGAACCGCGGTCTTTCTGGTCGGGCATGTGACCAAGGAAGGCCAGCTCGCCGGGCCTCGAGTGCTGGAGCACATGGTGGACACAGTGCTTTATTTCGAGAGCGACAGCGCCAGCCGCTTTCGCTTGCTGCGGGCCGTAAAAAACCGCTTCGGCGCAGTCAACGAGCTGGGGGTCTTCGCCATGACGGATTCAGGCCTGCGCGAAGTAAAGAATCCGTCAGCTATTTTCCTCACCCGCCACGGCGTGCCGGTGGCCGGTAGTGGCATCATGGTTACGCGCGAGGGTACCCGGCCCCTGCTAGTTGAGGTTCAAGCGCTGGTAGCGGGAAGTCCGTTGACCCATCCGCGGCGCGTCACCGTCGGCCTCGACGGCACCCGTTTGGCAATGCTGCTGGCGGTGCTGCACCGACATGGCGGCATCTGCACATCCACCGATGATGTGTTTGTCAACGTGGTCGGCGGTGTCCGGGTGAGCGAGACAGCCAGCGATTTGCCGGTGCTCATGGCCGTGCTCTCCAGCCTGCGCGATCGACCCATTGCGCAGGATTGGGTCATGTTCGGAGAGCTCGGCCTGGCGGGTGAGATACGACCGGTTCCTAATGGCGAGGAGCGCTTGCAGGAGGCGGCCAAACATGGCTTTAAGCGTGCTCTGGTGCCGGCCAACAACAAGCCACGCCGTGGGCGCTCACCAAGCGGCCTTGGCATCGTTGCGGTCGAGCGGCTAGATCAGGCGGTCAATACATTGTTTTAGCCGCGTTGGGGCGAACGTCGAGGCAAACGTTGGGGTTCGCAAGCTCACCCCAATCTACTGTGCTGCTCTGCGGCGAGCAGTGTATTCTCCAACAGAGCGGCCCGAGTCATTGGTCCTACGCCGCCCGGCACTGGAGTGACCCAGGCCGCCTGCGCGCAAGCCGCGGCAAAGTCGATGTCGCCCACGAGCTTGCCGGCCGCATTTCGGTTGATGCCGATGTCGATGAGAATCGCACCGGGCTTGATCCAGGTCCCGGGAACGAACTGCTCGCGCCCAACGGCGGCAACCACGATATCGGCGCGGCGCACTTTGGCTTGCAGATCTCGGCTGCGGCTGTGGCAGATGGTGGGTGTGCAGCGTGCATTCAGCAACTCGATGGCCATGGGGCGCCCGACAATGCTTGATTGTCCGAGGATTACAGCATCCTTGCCGTCCAATGGCTCGCCGGTATGCCGCAGCAGCGTCATTACTCCAGAGGGGGTGCACGGGCGCATGCCCGGCAGGCGCAGGAGCAGGCGTCCGATATTCTCTGGATGAAACCCGTCTACGTCCTTGTCGGGATTAATACGCTCGATCACCGCCTGCGCCTCGATATGCTGCGGAAGCGGTAGCTGCACCAATATGCCATCGATGGCAGGGTCCATGTTAAGCCGACCCACCAATGCCAGCAGCTGCTCTTGGCGAGTTTCCGCGGGCAGTTCGTAGGCTTCGGAATGAAAGCCGACTTCACGGCAGTCCTGACGCTTATGACTGACGTAGACGCTCGAGGCAGGATTGTCCCCCACCTGGATTACTGCGAGGCCGGGCCGAGGTAGGCCATGGGCAACGTGTTTGCGCACCGAATCGGCGATGCGCCGGCGGATTGCCGCCGCAATGGACTTGCCGTCGATGATGCGGGCCGTCATGGCGGTAGCCTTCTCTATTTGCGAACCTTCGTGAGTTTCACCACAATAGTGGGGCGCGAATTGTCGCACGCGGCAATGGCCTTCGCAAATCGGTATAGTGCGGATGTGTTTGACGACGGGCGTTGCCGTGCGTATCATTTCTGCCGGTTCGTGCCGGGCGGCAGCGAACGTGCGCGGCGCGCATCGGAGTGCGCGGGGTGTAGCGCAGCCTGGTAGCGCACCTGCTTTGGGAGCAGGAAGTCGGGGGTTCGAATCCCTCCACCCCGACCAAATGGGTCTTGCGAGGGCTGGCCAGAGCCTTACCCGCGCAGGCACTGAAAGCGTCGGTCATGCGCCCGTAGCTCAACCGGATAGAGCATCGGCCTTCTAAGCCGAGGGTTGCAGGTTCGAGTCCTGCCGGGCGTGCCAGCCCATGGCCGATCCATAAACGGGCAACCTGCACAGTGGTGGGCGTAGCTCAGTTGGTAGAGCTCCGGATTGTGGCTCCGGCGGTCGTGGGTTCAAATCCCATCGCTCACCCCAACAACCACGCGCGTTTCAAAGATGACCGACTCGAGTAGCTGAGTTGTTTTTGGGTAACTACTCACTCCTCGTCATCCTGCGCGCAGCGGAGCGGAGTCGCAGGATCCAGCGACTAGATTCTGCGACTTCGCCTTACGGCTCCGCGCAGAATGACAGCGCGGACAAGGCATCCTGCGCAGAAGGGGGTCAGTGGTTACGTTTTTGGTTAGGTTTTGGACACTTGTCCAAAAGATTGGGCCGCTAGCTCAATTGGTAGAGCAGCAGACTCTTAATCTGTTGGTTCGGGGTTCGAGTCCCTGGCGGCCCACCATTTCAGCATCCCGCACAATCCGACGATGTCCATAAGCCCCTTGTTAAATCACGTTTTTTGTTTGCCTGGACGGCCATGAAGGCACCCTGACCGTGCGCTGCGCCCTGCGCCTAAGCCCTGCCCTTTACCCACATGTCGTGCACCGCAAGTCGTGACGCGGACGTAGTGTGTCATTGCTCGATTTCGTCTCTGAATTGATAGGCCATGCACAGTGGCGGTGAGCGTAGTGTAGCCGTGCCAATGGCGGAAGCAAAAAGCGGACAACTATGTTGACAAACACCGGGAGTGAAGAGGGAAATACCGTGATAATGCGCCCGGCGGAGCCTTAATTACTGTGACACGTTATAATTTGCATCAGTACTTGCTTGCTGCTCATCCCTCGTGGTTTTCCTCGGACGCCCCTTCCGGGAGGGGCGCAAACGTCATTGCAGTTGCATTTCCAACGACTCCACCAGTTGTTCGTCGCTCATTAGCGGCCGCCCACGCTTCCGCTTAGCCCTTGCATTCGTTCTAGAGATGGGGAGCCGGCATCTGTGTGTACAGGCAAGATATATGCGCTCAGGAGCGGACAACTGTCGTGACAGAAGGGGGATGTGAGATCACTGCAGTGTGGCTTTGATATGATCCGCTAAGCGCAGCGCCAAGGCCAAGATTGTCAAGGTCGGCGGACTGTTGCCACCTGTCGGAAAAACGGAGCTTCCGGCGATAAACAAGTTCGAGATGCCGTGCACTTTGCAATCGCTATCGACGACACCGCGCTTAGGATCGTCTTGCATTCGCGTGGTGCCCATTTGGTGCCATTCCCAGCCCAAATCCTCCGGCCAAATCGCGTCTGCCTCGCTCGACATCTGGTTTTCTACCCTGCCGACGCCGGATTTCTCGAGTGCCTCATGAATGATCTCCTGCGCGCGCCGGATCGAATATTTCTCCAACTGGGTTAGGCGCCAATCGAGTCGGACGCGGTTGAGCCCAACTTTGTCTTTCTCGCCAGTCAGCGTCACGCGGCTGTTGGGGTTCGGCGCTGGTTCGGTCTGGTTGGTGAACATGAGCTTTTTGACTAACCATTTGGGTCTGAAGAGCCGGCCTAGAACCACGGCGGTCGTGTTAGGGAAATCCAGCGCGATGTTGCCGAAATTCTTTATCCAAAAGCTGCCCGAGCAATCCATGAAATGGTCGGGCAGGCTCCTCTTCCGAATGGCCCGGTAGAGGTTCTTCAACGACTCTCCGCCGCGTGATTCCTCGCCGCGATAGAAAGTTACGATCCAGGTTCTGAAGTTCAAGACCCGCTCGACGCGTTGGGCGTCGCCAGAGAGCGCAAGATGCGCGCCGATCGGCGAATTGAAGAAGGTGTAGTGCGGATCGTAGAGATTGGTGGTTGTCGCCCGATCGTTCAGGACGATCTCGCCCGCGTGCAGGCAAGGGTGCTCCATGAAGAATCGGCCCACGAGATCGAAATCGTTCCCCAACCCCGCCTTCTGCACCCGGTTCGATGCCAGCAGCAGGCGTGGATTCTCGATGCCGCCTGCCGCCAGCACATACGCCTTCGCCGCAACCCGGAAGTGCTTGCCGCCGAGCGTCGCGACCTTCAGCCCCGTGATCTCCCGCGCGGAATCGACGGTTTCTATCTCCACCACGTTGGCGTTCAAGTAGGTGTCAATATTGGTGGCCGCGCGCATCTCATCTCGGTAGGTGCGGCCGAAGCGCGGCTCGTCGCTGATCCGGCAAACTTGCGTGATTACCCGCGGATCCTCGATCGGCAGTGGCTGTAGGCCGAGCCCGGCGGCGGCTTTCGGATCGTAGTCGTTCGCACGAATGCTGCACAGCTTGTGCGCACGCTCGTAGTAGGGATCGAGTGTGGACCGCCCGAACGGCCATCCGCTGTGCGGAACCCAGTCACGCTTTTCGAAGTCGGTCGCATCGAAAGGACGACACCATCCTCCCCAGCAATTTGTCCCGCCGCCGAAGTACCGGGATCGGCCGGTGTGCAACGGCATATAGCGCAGGCCGACGATTTCGCCGGCATTCAGGTACTGCACCTCGGCATCCATCTCAAAACCGCCGCTTTCAAGCAGAATAACCTTGTGGCGGGTCTCAATCAGCTCGCGCGCGATCGCAATACCGGCCGCGCCCGCGCCGATAATGCATACATCGCATTGCAGCAGCGAATCCTGCGGCACCTGTAGAGCGTCAAAAAACATCGTCAAGCACCTGTTATTCCTATCATTTTACAACAGCAACCAAGGTTGCGTGGGTACAATACAGCCGCGCGAGCCCAAGGCACGGC
>JAKDMK010000184.1 GCA_030452365.1 Nitrococcus sp. | reverse complement strand
TGCATCGGAGGCCGGGGTTGGTTTTGGAATTTTTGGGGTTTTCGGTCGGGCACTATTTAAGGTGGGAAAGACCACACTCGCCCGCAATATCGCAGCCGTATGCGCCGGGGCTCGCCAGCGGTTTGGCGTTGATGTATCTCCGCGAACCACCGCGTGCCGAGGCATCCCAACAGTCCGCGGCCGGATGGTGGCTCCATGGGTTGGAGAACCGGTTTTCCGCCGCACGCTCTGGGCCGGCTCGAAGCGGCGGGTGCTGGCATGATCAGGAGCGTATTGCCTTGCTTGACTCGACGGGTGGTGCCATACATGGTAACGGCATGAAATTGACCAAAACTACCTTGTATCTCCGCGAGACCGACTATCGTCGTGTCAAGGCCTTGGCCCGACAACGCAACCAGCCTACCGCTGAGTTGCTGAGAGAGGCGATCGCCGAGTATGCACGTCGTCACGACGACCGGCCGGTACCCCGCAGTGTCGGCATCGGGCACAGCGGGCAGGAGGACGTCGCCGAACGGGCCGAAGAGCTCCTGGAGGGTATGGGGCGCGATTCGTGATCGTGGCAGATACCGGCGCGCTGATCGCGCTGATCGACGCGGACGACCGGCATCATCGCCCATTGCGGTCCGCCTTCGAGACGGATCCGGCATCCTGGATCCTGCCTTGGGCGATCTTGCCGGAGGTGGACTATCTGCTCGCAACGCGCGTTGGCGCTCTCGCCCAAGAGGCGTTCCTGTCGGACCTTGCCACGGGCCTGTACGCAGTGGAATGGGGCGACGGCGCGGACCTGGAACGTGCCAACGCGCTGTGCGAGCAGTACCGGGATTTGCGGCTCGGTCTCGTAGACGGCGTGGTGATGGCAATGGCCGAGCGTCTCGAGGATTCGGCGATCGCCACCCTGGATCTGAGGCATTTTGGCGCCGTATCGCTGCGTGGCGCACCGAAGCTCCTGCCGCGTGACATCTGAGATAAGCCGTTTTCTCTCGGCCCTCAAGAACTTTTCGGTTCGGGCGTTGCTATGGATGAGGTGGCATTGGCGGACGTTGATGGCATTGGCCGGGCAACTGCCCGTCGCATTGTTTGGGCGATCCAGGATGCGCCGGGTGAGTATTCTATACATCGTGCCAACTAAGACTCCGTCGAGGAGGTTGTCTCCCGCTTCATTTCAACCCGGTGGGTGAGTGTGAGTGTGAGTGTGAGTGTGAGTGTGTGATGCCAGCGAATCTTCACAATCATCTCAAGCAGCACTTTGGTTTTACGGAGTTTCTGCCAGGCCAACGGGAAGCGGTCGAGCACCTGCTCGCCGGCCGGAGTGCCGCGGCCGTGTTCCCCACCGGTGGCGGCAAGTCGCTTTGTTATCAGTTGCCGGCATTGCTGCTGCCTGGACTGACGCTGGTCGTGTCACCACTGATTGCGCTGATGAAAGATCAAATCGATGCGCTCGCGCGGCGGGGTATCGCCGCGGATCGACTCGATTCCTCATTGTCGCTGGACGAACATCGCGACGTGATGCAGCGCATCCGCGGCGGTGCTTTGCGCTTGTTGTACGTAGCGCCGGAGCGGTTCAACAACGAACGGTTCCGCGAAACCATCAAGCCGATTCATGTTTCGCTGTTCGCGGTCGACGAGGCACATTGCATCTCGGAGTGGGGCCACAACTTTCGCCCCGATTACCTGAAGCTCGCCGGTTTTGCCTCGTTGATCCAGGCCGAGCGGATCCTCGCCCTCACTGCGACCGCGACGCCGCACGTGCTCGGCGATATCTGCCGCCGATTCGACATTGCGCCCGAGTGCGCGATCCACACGGGCTTCTACCGGCCTAATCTGACGCTGCTTACCACGCCGGTCGAAGCCAGCCAGCGCGACGAGGTGCTGCTTGCGCGGCTGCAACAGCGCCAGTCCGGCCCGACCATCGCCTATGTCACGCTACAGAAAACGGCCGAACGGGTGGCGCAGAAGCTTGCCGATGCGGGACTGCAGGCGCGGGCCTATCACGCCGGAATGAAATACGACCAGCGAACGGCGGTGCAAGACTGGTTTATCGCCTCGGACGATCACATCGTAGTGGCCACCATCGCGTTCGGGATGGGCATCGACAAGGCGAACATCCGCTATGTCTATCATTACAATCTACCGAAGAGCCTGGAGAATTATTCCCAGGAGATCGGCCGTGCCGGCCGCGACGGAGCACCCGCCACCTGCGAGATGTTCGCCGCCGGCGACGACCTCTGCGTGCTGGAAAATTTCGCGTACGGCGACACGCCCACGCATGCCGCCGTGCTCTCGCTGCTGACGGACGTATTCTCGCAAGGCGACCGATTCGACGTCGGGCTGTACGAGCTTTCCAACCGGCACGATATCCGCAACTTGGTGACACGCACGTTATTGACCTACCTGGAGCTGGAACGCTACCTGCAGGCGGGCACACCGTTTTACGACAGCTACCAGTTTCAACCGCGGCTTACGTCACAGCAAATCCTGGAACAGTTCGACGGAGCGAGGCGGGAATTCTTGCGCCAAATGCTGAGCCGTTCCGTCAAAGCCAGAACCTGGTTCAAGCTCGACGTCGACAGCACCGCTGCGGCCCTGCACCAGCCCCGCGAACGACTCGTGCGGGCGCTGGAACATTTACACGAGCAGCAAATGCTCGAAGTGCGCGCCGCCAGGGTGCGCAACCCGTATCGCTGTTTGCAGGTGCCCGCGGATATTGCCGCTTTGGCTGACGAATTGTTTCAGCGATCGTTGACGCGCGAGGCGCGGGAAATCGACCGGCTGCATCAGGTACTCGATCTGGTCCAGCACGATGGCTGCCAGATAGCGCGGCTGTGCCAGTACTTCGGCGAAACGTTGGACTCCCCCTGCGGCCATTGCACATGGTGCCTCGGCGGGCATACACCGCAGGTTGCGCCGGCGCGGGCGCCGACTGACATCGATGCCGAAACCTGGCAACAGGTGGAAGCGCTCCGGCGGGAACGTTCCGAGCTGCTGAACGATCCGCGCGTCGTTGCGCGTTTTCTTTGCGGGATTACCTCACCGCGGCTCACGCGTACCAAACTCACTCAGCACGGTCTGTTTGCCCATTTCGACGCGGTGCCGTTCCGCGTTATCATGCAGCGAGCTACGTAGCCCACCCTGGACGCCGGGCCGACCGGGACTTGGAAGGAACAGCGGGTCGGTCGTAGCCCTGAATCAAGCCAGAAAGCGACCTTCCGATTCACAGATTCGGTCAGCAGCCGGGCGGCGCGGCGGGCGCCTTCAGATGGCGGCGCTCTGGCCGCGCTGATCGGTCATACCGCCACCGCGACGGCCTTCCCGGCCCCGCGCGCCAAGCCGACCACGGCGGGGGCGACGGCGAGGTCCTGCAGGCCGACGCCGGTGCCGTCGAAGAGAGTGATCTCATCGGGCGCGCGGCGGCCGGGGTGGTCGCCGTTGATCACCGCGCCGATCTGGGTGATGTCGGCCTCGCCCTTCAGACCCTGCCCGACCGCGTGCTGGGCCTCACCGATCGAGACGGACTGGGCGACCTCGTCGGTGAAGAGGGTGGCGGCGGCGACGAGGGCGGCGTCGAGCTCCTGCTTGCCCTTGGTGTCGGTGCCCATGGCAGCGATGTGGGTGCCGGGCTTGACATGGCTTTTCATCAGGATGGGGTCGAAGCTCGAGGTGATGGTGATGATGACGTCCGCCTCGGCGCCGAGCCGGTCGAGCTCGACCGACTCGTAGGGCAGGCCGAGCTCGGCGGCGGTATCGGCGAGCCGCGACAGCATCTCCTTGTGCAGGTTCCAGCCGACCACCCGCTGGAAGCCGCGCTGGCGGGCAGCGGCGCGCATCTGGAAGGCGGACTGGTGGCCGGCGCCGACCATCCCGAGCACCTTGGCGTCCGCACGGGCGAGATGCTTGATCGAGACGGCGCAGGAGGCGGCGGTGCGGGCGGCGGTCAGGTAGTTGCCGCCGATGCAGGCCGTCGCCTTGCCGGTTTCGGGGTCGAACAGGAAGACCGTCGACTGGTGGTTGCCCCCGAGGCCGCGCTCCAGGTTGTGCGGCCAGTAGCCACCGGCCTTGACGCCGAGCACCTGGCTAACGCGGTCGAAGCCGCCCTTGAAGCCGTAGAGCGCGTCGGCGTGGCCGATCGCCTCGCGCACCACCGGGAAATTATAGGCGTCGCCGCGGCCCATGGCGGAATAGACGTTCTCCACCGCCGCGAAGGCGGCGTCGATGTCGAGCAGGCCGGGGCAGGCTTCTTCGGGGACGATGATCATGGCGGCGGTTCTCCCGGCTGTAGGCGCTCGTCTGCTCACCCGTGAGCAGACGGATTAGTACTGTTCCGACGCGCGTTTACACGCCGCGTTCACGTGATTGCACCCGGCGGCGACGCGCGCCTCAGTAGAGCATGCCGCGGGCACTGACCGGCCAGATCGACTCCACCTTGCCGTTGCGCACGCCGATATACCAGTCGTGCACGTTGCAGGTCGGGTCGCAGTGGCTGGTGACGAGCTTCAGCTTCTCGTTGATCTTCAGCACGCCGTTCGGATCCTCGATGACGCCGTGCTCGTCGGAGCACTTGATGTACTTGACGTCCTCGCGGCCGTAGATGAACGGCATCCCTGAGTCGACCGACTGCGCCTTAAGCCCGGCGTCGCAGATCGCCTTGTCGGGCTTGGCGTGGCTCATCACGCTGGTCAGGATAAAAAGCGAGTTCTCCCATTCGCCCTGGTCGATGCGGCGGCCCTCCTTGTCGAGGATGCGCCCGTAGTCACCGTCCATGAAGGCGTAGGAGCCACACTGCAGCTCATTGTAGACCCCCGAGTTGCTCTCGAAGTAGTAGCTGCCGGTGCCGCCGCCCGAAACCAGCTCGGGCTCGAGCCCCTCCTTGTTCAGCGCCTCGACCGCGTCTTTGACCATGGTGATGGCGATGTCGAGCTTGGCCTTGCGGTCCTCGTACTTGTCCATGTGCTGCATCGCGCCCTGGTAGGCCTGGATGCCGAGGAAACGCAGGTTAGGCGCGGCGGCGACGGCCTTGGCGATTTCGACCACCGCGGACGTCGTGGTGACGCCGCAGCGGCCGGCGCCGCAGTCGATCTCGACGAAGACATCGAGGGTGGTGCCGTGCTTCTGCGCCGCCTGCGAGATCTCGGCGACGTTTGCCACCTCGTCGACGCAGACGATGACCCGGCCGCCGTATTTCGGCAAGCGCGCGAGCCGGTCGATCTTGGCGAGGCCGCGTACCTGGTTCGAGACCAGGATGTCATTGATGCCGGCGCGGGCGAAGACCTCGGCCTCTGATACCTTCTGGCAGCAGACGCCAATCGCCCCGCCCAGCTCCATCTGCAGCTTCAGCACGTCGACCGACTTGTGCATCTTGCCGTGCGCGCGGTGGCGCATGTTGTGCGCGCGGGCGTAGTCGCCCATCTTCTTAATGTTGCGATCAAGCGCGTCGAGGTCGAGGATCAGGCAGGGGGTCTCGATGTCCTCGTAGGCCATGCCGAT
>JAKDMK010000628.1 GCA_030452365.1 Nitrococcus sp. | reverse complement strand
GTTATCGTTGAATCACTCCCGCGCACGCCGTTCCTTTTCGCCAAGCGCCTCCATGATCTCGACACCGCCATCCCGCACATGGTTCCGACTCCGTGCGATCCGTTGTAGTGTGGTGCAAGCTTGGCGGCCGAATGCGAGCGTAATTGCGCAGCGGAGCACTAAGTATGGCATTATTGGTAAACGGACAATGGCGCGACGAGTGGTACGACACCGAGAGCACCGGCGGGCGCTTCGAGCGTGCCGATAGTCGGTATCGCAACTGGATCAGCGCCGACGGTAGCGCCGGGCCCTCAGGCAGGGATGGCTTCAAGGCAGAAAGCGGCCGGTACCATTTGTACGTGTCCTATGCATGTCCCTGGGCGCACCGAACACTGGTGATGCGCGCCTGGAAGGGGCTGGAGCAGCACATCGGCGTTTCGGTTGTACACCCGCTGATGCTGGAAAACGGCTGGGAGCTGCGCACGGATTTCGATGGCGCCACTGGTGATCCGCTCTATAGTTTTGGCAAGCTCTACCAGCTTTATCTGCAGGCCGATTCGAGCTACACGGGCCGCGTCACCGTGCCGGTGCTGTGGGATAGACAGCGCGAAACCATCGTCAACAACGAATCCGCGGAGATCATCCGCATGCTCAACAGCGCCTTCGATGGCATCGGCGCGCGCAGCGGAGACTATTATCCGGCGGACCTGCGTGAAGCCATCGACACCATCAACGAAGCCGTCTATCACGGTGTCAACAACGGCGTCTACGAAGCCGGCTTCGCCACCAGCCAAGCCGCTTACGACGAGGCCGCAACGGCGTTGTTCGAGACCTTGGAGGATCTCGAGCACCGACTCGGTAGCAGCCGCTATCTAGTCGGGAATACGCTGACCGAGGCGGATCTGCGCCTGTGGACCACGCTGGCGCGCTTCGATGCCGTGTATGCGACACACTTCAAATGCGACCGCAAGCGCATAGCGGATTACCCGAACCTCGGTGGCCTGTTGCGCGAGATTTACCAGATGCCCGGGGTGAGGCAGACCGTGCACATGGATCACATCCGCCACCACTACTTCTGCAGCCATCCAACGGTCAATCCGCACAGAATCATCTCGATTGGTCCGGAGCTGGACTTCACCGCGCCTCACGGCCGAGATCGCTTGGGTGCGCGGGAAGTTCGTGGCAACTGACCGGACCCCATTTACGCCCTGTATCCGGCGACGCGACATGTGTCCATGAAGGTTCGCCTGGCCATCGGTCATCTCGTGGCAGCCTGCGCCGAGCACCAGCCGTGGGAGCGGGATCTGCCGGATTACCCGCGCTAGCCCGCCGGTAAGCGATACTCCTGGTGCGTTGCCCAGCCGGAAACACTGGGTTCGCCGGCTGAGCCCTACCCAATAGCTAGTGAACGGCCTATCGTTTTCCAATTGCAGTTGATTTCATTTTGCGGAGGTCGCCATGAACGCTCTCACGGACAAGATTCGAGAGGTCACCCGATTGGTGACGGCCCATCGCCAGCGCGAGGGGGCGGGCTTTATGGTCCGGCGCCCCTTGCCGAGCCAAGGGTTCGATGGGGCGGATCCGTTTCTGCTGCTCGATGAGATGGGGCCCATGGACTATGGGCCCGGCGAGGCCGTGGGCGCGCCCGATCATCCCCACCGCGGCTTCGAGACCGTGAC
>JAKDMK010000627.1 GCA_030452365.1 Nitrococcus sp. | reverse complement strand
CGCTGCACCTGACCGCTATGTCGCTGGCGCTCCATAGCGGCAGGTGAGCTTTAGCGTTGATATGACTTTCGCTGTCAAGGGGCGAGTGGTGGGTGGTTTGGCTTCTGCTGTGATGTGAATCCCCTGAAGACGACGCAGCCAGTACTTTCGACGGTTTGCTCAAGCTGATATGCGCGGGTTGGATACCGCAGTACTGGTGTCCGTCATGTGCGCTTGGCCTCGGTCTAGGGGCGCGAATCAGCGGTGTGGCTGCTGTCGCTTAACGCTTTCGAGGGTTGCGCACGGAACCGGGCTGCGCCGTCTTCAGGGGATTCGATGACTCCGTGTGGCCGAGGGGTGTGGGGTCGCTGCTGTTCTAAAGCGGCTTCAGTGTGCGGGATCGACCGGCGTCATGCGGGCGATGTCCCAGATGAAGGCGGCCAGTTCACGGGCGACGCCAACGACCGCGACGTTGCGCAGTTTGCCGCGTGCGGTGAGGCGGCGGAAGCGGCCGCACAAGCGCAGCTGCGCATCCCAGGCGCGATCGATGATCGGTTTGGGCAGGCCCTCGTGGCGGCGCTGGATGATGCGGCTGACCTTGGCCGGGTAACGATACGACCAGGCCGCTTCAACCAGCACCTTGCGTGCGTGGCTGTTGCCGGCCTTGGTGATGCCGCCGAGTTTGCGGTTTGCGCCGGAGCTGTGTTCAGAGGGCGTCACGCCGAGCCAGGCCATGAGTTGGCGCGGATGCTCGAAACGCGACAGATCGCCGATTTCGGCAATCAGGCTGATGGCGACGGTGAACTGTACCCCGCGCAAAGCCTGGATCGCCTGCACGACCGGATACCAACGCCATGCCGGCGCGGCTTCACGCAGCGCCGCCTCCAGCCGTTCGCACTGCGCCAGGCGATCCTCGATGGCATGACGATGTTCCTGATAAGCGATCTGCGACCACGGCTGCGGGAACGTGAACTGCGACAGCCAGCGCCGGTGCGCCGGGCCCCAGTTGGCGGTACCGGCATAGCGCACATCGTGCATCAGCAGGAACGACTTCAAACGTTGCCGCGCTTGGCGCAGGTCGTGCTTGGCTGCCCCCCACGCGCGCACCAGATCCCGCAGTGCCTCGTCGGCGACATCCGGTACATGCACGGCCGTCAGGTCGCCCATGCGCAACGCCTTGACCAGCATCACCGCATCGCGCCGATCGGTCTTGACCCGAGCCCCCGGCTTGCGCGCAATCAAGGACGGCGCGCACACCATGCACTCGAAACCCTTCTTCGTCAGATACCGATACAACCCATAGCCGCACGGGCCGGCTTCGTAGACGAAACACACTCGCGAACCCTTGCTCTGCATCCGCGTGCACAAACGATCCAGATCACGTTCGCGCACCCCGATGTTGCCCAGGCCCTGGACCTCGCCCAGGCCGACCGAGTACGCCGCAACGTTCGACTCCTTGTGGGAATCCAGACCTACATGGATGGTGCTATCGTTCATCGTGCTGACCTCCGCGTGGGAACCAAAATGAGCGTAGCTCTTGCTCGCTCCTGCGGCTCTGGCATCGCGCCAACCCGCGTCCATGGCCACGCGGTGGTCAGCGCTTGCTCAAGCGAAAGTCATACTGTCTAGAGCCGCCGCAAACGCAGTGGTATCATCACCATCATGAAATCAAACGCCATCG
>JAKDMK010000626.1 GCA_030452365.1 Nitrococcus sp. | reverse complement strand
TACACCTCGCGGAATGGCACATCGCCCATGAAGCGCAGGCCCAGCATGATCATGCGGGCCACCCAGAAGAAGATGATGTCAAAACCGGTGACCAGCACGCTGGTGGGGTAATAGCGCTGCAAGGCTTCGGTCTGCTCTGGCCAGCCCAAGGTAGAGAACGGCCACAGAGCGGATGAGAACCAGGTGTCGAGGACGTCCTCGTCCTGGCGCAGCCGCATGTCGCCAAGGCGGTGCTTCTGCCGTATCGACTCCTCGCTATGACCCACGTAGACGTTGCCGGCTTCATCGTACCAAGCGGGAATCCGGTGGCCCCACCAGATCTGGCGGCTGATGCACCAGTCCTGGAGGTTGCGCATCCACTCGAAGTAGGTTTTGCTCCAACTTTCCGGAACGAATCGGACCCGCCCGGATTCCACCGCGGCAATGGCGGGGCCGGCCAGTGCCTCTGTCCTCACGTACCATTGATCGGTAAGGTAGGGCTCGATGACGGCGCCACTGCGATCACCGCGCGGGACCATAAGGCGGTGCGCAGCGACTCGCTCCAGCAAGCCAAGCGCCTGCAGGTCCTGCACGATTTTTTCACGTGCCTGGTAGCGATCCAGCCCGCGGTAAGCCGCGGGGGCGTTGTCGTTGATCCGCGCGGCCTGGGTAAAGATGTTGACCATCGGCAGAGCGTGGCGCTGCCCAACCGCGTAGTCATTGAAATCGTGCGCGGGAGTGATCTTCAAACAGCCGCTGCCGAATTCGGCGTCGACATAGTCATCGCCGATGATCGGAATCTCGCGCTCGGTGAGCGGCAGACGCACGGTTTCGCCGATCAAGTGGCGAAAGCGCGGATCCTCCGGGTGCACCGCAACCGCGGTATCACCGAGCATCGTCTCCGGGCGCGTGGTGGCCACCACCAAATGAGCGTCGCCGCGCGCCAATGGATAGCGGATGTGCCACAGGTGACCCGCTTCCTCCGCCGAGACCACCTCGAGGTCGGAGACCGCGGTGTGCAGTACCGGATCCCAGTTAACCAGGCGTTTGCCGCGATAGATTACACCCTCCTCATAGAGCCGCACGAACACCTCCCGTACGGCAGCGGATAAGCCCGAGTCCATGGTGAAGCGCTCGCGCCGCCAGTCCACCGAAGCGCCCATCCGCCGCAACTGTTGGGTGATGGTGCCGCCGGATTGCGCCTTCCATTGCCAGACGCGCTCGATGAACGCCTCACGACCCAGGTCGTGGCGCGTCACGCCCTCGGCATTGAGCTGGCGCTCCACCACCATTTGCGTTGCAATACCGGCGTGATCCGTGCCCGGCTGCCACAGGGTATCGCGGCCCAGCATGCGCTGATAGCGGATCAGGATATCCATGATCGTATACTGAAAGGCATGCCCCATATGCAGAGTGCCGGTAACATTCGGCGGCGGGATCATGATGCAGTAGGGCTTCCCCCGGCCGGACGACGCAAAGTATCCGCCGGACTCCCAGCGCTCGTACCAGCGCGCCTCGATTTTGCTAGGGTCGTAGGTCTTCTCCATGGATGTCCCGGTAGCCTTAGTGCTCAGAGTTTCGTCACCCCGGCGCAGCCTGCCCCGGACTGCGATCCGGGGGCCGGGGTCCATCTTGTAGGGGCCCCGCGGGTGCCGGGCCGCCCGACCGACGCCCGGCCCCAACC
>JAKDMK010000183.1 GCA_030452365.1 Nitrococcus sp. | reverse complement strand
GCTTGCCAGTGGCTGGTTGTTGAGCGCGGATATGGCGCACGCCTACCACCCCAATTTTGCTGCCTATTATGACGAGGCCCATGCCGCGCAGGTAAACGCCGGATTGGTCATCAAGCTCAATGCGAAGCAGCGTTATGCCAGCGATGCCCTCGGTGATGCCTACGTGCAAGCGCTCTGCGAGCGTGCTGGGGTGCCCTGGCAGCGCTATGTCCACCGCACGAATCTGCCCTGTGGCAGCACCATAGGCCCTATCTGCGCGGCGCGTTTGGGTCTGCGCACCGTCGACATCGGCGCGCCGATGTGGTCCATGCACAGCATTCGCGAGAGCGCGGGCGCATTCGATCACGGCTACATGATCCGCGCACTCAGCGCATTCTTTGCCGAGCTGTGATGGGGTCATAATCGTGCGGGTATCGACGCGCCGAGCCGAGGGACGGGATGCGCGGCTATTGGAGCTCCTGGCCGACGGGCGTTTTCACTCCGGAGAGGCCATCGCTCAGGCGATGGGGGTGAGCAGGGCAGCGGTTTGGAAGGGTGTTCAGCGACTTCGCGCGCTGGGCGGCGAGATCGATGCCCTGCGGGGTCGTGGCTATCGCTGCCGCTATCCCATCGAGGCGCTCTCGGCGCAGGTCATCGCCTCGCATCTGGCCTCGTCTACGCGCGCATTGTTGGATCGGCTCGACGTCGTGGCGAGCATCGATTCCACCAACACGACACTGCTTGGCGAGGCGGCGAGCGACCATCGGCTGCTCTTCGCCGAGTATCAGCGCTGTGGGCGCGGCCGGCGCGGGCGGCGCTGGGAATCGCCTTGGAGCGGCGGGCTGTACCTGTCACTGCGCTGGGTCTACGCCGATCTGCCCTCCGGGCCGGGCGGCCTTAGCCTGCTGGTCGGAGTAGCGCTCGCCGATGCGCTGGAGGCGCTCGGTTACGGCGCCATCGGCGTCAAGTGGCCAAACGATCTATTTCGCGACGACCGTAAGCTTGGTGGCGTGCTCATCGAGTTATCCGGCGATCCGAGCGGGCCTTGTCGATTGGTTATCGGGGTTGGCATCAATTGGTACATGCCGCAGGCGCTCGCGTCCGAACTCGATCAGCCCGCCATGGGTTTGCTGAACACCACTTGCGCGGGGCCATTGCCTGGACGCAATCGGGTGGCGGCGGCGCTAGCGGATGCGCTGGTGCGCGCCTGTCAGGAGTTTCCCGATAACCTCGGCGACAGCTTGGCGGAGCGCTGGCGCCGACGCGACGTGCTGTACGGGCGGGAAATCGTCATTCGCCAGGCTTGCGGCAGCGTCAAGGGGCGTATGGCCGGCATCGATCATCAAGGCGCCCTGCTGATCGAGACGGCAACCGGC
Organism: Nitrococcus sp.; assembly: GCA_030452365.1. GTDB lineage: Bacteria > Pseudomonadota > Gammaproteobacteria > Nitrococcales > Nitrococcaceae > Nitrococcus. The sequence goes on along the minus strand of JAKDMK010000183.1, from coordinate 4,145 downwards.
CTGCGGCGCTTCTACAGCGGCGAGACGCGGGTGAGATTCGCTCAATGAAGCTGCTGCTCGACATCGGCAACAGCCGCATTAAATGGGCCCGTGCGGAGGGCGGCCGACTCACCGGCTGCGCCGGCGCGCTGCCCCACGGGGGAAGGTTGCCAGCGGAGCTGCTGCCGATCTGGGCGGCTCTGGATGCCCCCGGAGAAGGTGTGTTCGCCGTTTCAGTCGCCGCACCGAGCATCGAGCGCGAGATCGGTGACTGGCTTCATCGAAATTGGGGCTGCGAGTGGCGCCAGCTCACTACCCCGCGCGCGGGGGGTGGCATCGAGATCGCTTATGCGCAGCCGGCGGCGCTTGGCGCCGACCGTTGGGCGGCCATGGTGGGGGCCCGGCAGCGGGGTTTGTTGCCGTCCTGCGTAGTCGATTGCGGTACAGCAGTTACGCTCGATGCGGTAGATGGAGCAGGGCGCCACTTGGGCGGGGTCATCGTGCCCGGGCTCGGGATGATGCGGCGCTCGCTCACCGAGGGCACGCACCATCTGCCGGCGATTGACGAGGGTTGCATACAGGTACTGGCAACGGATACACCCACCGGTATCCGCAGCGGCACGCTGCTGGGCCTGGCAACGCTGATCGATAACCTGTTCGAGCGGGCGGCGCGGTGCAGTGGTCTACCGCTGCAGGCGGTGCTGACCGGAGGGGATGCCCCGGAGCTTCTGCCCTGGGTTACCCGGCGCTATGAGCATGTCCCTAAGCTGGTTCTGGAAGGGCTCGCCGTGCTCGCCGAGGAGGTGGGCTGATCGAGATTACAGCAGCTCGGTAGAGGTTGGGGTGAGCTTGCGAACCCCAACGTTTGCGCTTAGTGGTGGTCGGGGGATTCGCAGCCGAACGCGCTCGGCGCACTATGATAAACTTGAGCCGCGCTTGGCCGGAACCCTCTAGCCAACATCCGTTCGGGCCGACTCGATGCAAGTGATGATCGCCAGGCGCCGCTATCCGAATGGCCTTTATTGCGATAACGCTGGCGTAGCTCAGTTGGTAGAGCAGCTGATTTGTAATCAGCAGGTCGCGGGTTCGACTCCTGTCGCCAGCTCCATAAAATCAACAGAGTATGTCAATCGGCGACGCGCCTCATTTGCCGCAATCTCCGATTTAGCATCGCTGGTAGTAGCGTTGCCCATAGGTTGTCCGGCAGATGTGACCCCTGTACCGGCGCGATCCGGGCAACGTCAATATGTGACTCGTACGATTCGCGGTGTCATAGGGGCTAGACCGGCCTTAGCCCGGTTAGTACCTCGGTGTCCAGGAAAGGCTCGGACCTGTCTGCTCCCGGTTCTGGAGCCCTCGGGTCTGTTGCGGCACGATCATGCTCCGATGATCACAAACCCCACCGCCTAGACTTCATGTGTCATTGAACAACGCTACGCCTTGACAGCTCAGCGGGGCACCCGGAGAATTTCCGTCTCACCCGCCGAAATCTATGGCTACGTAGCTCAGCTGGTTAGAGCACCACACTCATAATGTGGGAGTCGGTGGTTCGAATCCACCCGTAGCCACCACACATCCATATCACCCCGGCGCAATACGTTCCAAAGTCCAATATAGCGGTCGTGCTACCGCTTTCAAAATCCGTCGCGGCGAGTGCCGATGCCGATCAAAAAGGCGCGCGTTCAGCTCCGAAGCGACTATCTCGAAGGCATGCCGCTTGTTATGAAACAGAATGAACCGTCGAATCCAGCCCACGTAGTCCTTCGCGGTCCGAATGCTGAAGTGGTTGAACCAGATGCGATCACGCACCTGATCCAAGGAACGATGCTGTCCCTGCATGTCCGTTCTCCATCCGTGGTTATTGCCTGACTGGAGCCGTCGTTGCACTTGAAGTCTTGGCCGGTTGCTGATTTCATGGTCATATAGCCTCATGATTCTCCGGAATGGTCCCTTAAGCCTGAGGGCGTGAGACTACATTCTGGAATTTTGGGACGCCGCCATTCCTCTCCGTGAAGCGGCTTCATCCAACAAGGCGCCGCACCGGACGACAGTTCCGCGCACCATTGTCGTCCGTGAGCTTGACTGTTGGCAGGAACAATCATGGACACCACAAAGCAGCAGCTTCTCTGCCAAGGGCAGAAAATAAGCACAACGGCAGGCGTGATGGATGGCCAGCACGCGTATTTTACTTCCCAGTTTCCGCGGGTTTATGAGAGTATCAGACGGTTTGATTTGCTGGCGCAGCGCTTGGGAGACGTGTTGGAGATAGGTCCCTACTATGCCTATCTGCCGTTCTTCCTGCGTAAACATGCGGCAACGTACACCGTCATGGAGGGAGATGATCCCGCCGTATATCCGCTTTTGCCGCTATACCGGGAACACTCCATTGAGTACTCATGTGTCGATTTGTTCGAGATGTTCGGGCCGGTCCATTCTGCGAGGCATGCCCTGCCGTTACCAGGTGAGGCCTACGACACGATCCTATGCTGGGACACGATTGAGCATTTCAGTTTCAACCCCGTCAAATTCGTGCGCGAGCTCCATCGGCTCCTGCGTCCGGGAGGAAGAGCGTATGTCACGGTTCCCAACCGTGCCTCCTTTCAGAACCTGGTTGGCGTGTTATTTGGGCGCAGCGAGCAAGAGCATATCGCGGCGTACTATCAGTTTGAAAACTATGAGTCGAATGGGAAGAAGGCGTACTACGGTTTCCACTGGCGCGAGTATTCCCCGCCGGAATTGCGGCGTCTATTCACTGGCGCTGACTTCCGGGTTACGGCCTGCCGCTCGTTCACGGCCTTCCAAGACTATGGCAGCGTAAGCATCCCTCGAAACATCGCCAGGGCCGCGTCTCGCTGGGGAACTTCGCTCCTGCCACGATTTGGCACACATGTGCTCCTGATGGCTGAGAAGTAGACGATTTGGCACACTAGCCTTCGCTCGCCACTCGAAGCGGTATGCGGCTCTTGCCTTCGCCATGGCCGCTACAGCTACCGATTGCGTGAGTGGGTAGTCGTCCGCCGACCCACACGACCCTCTGCCCACCGAGCGTGCAACAAGCGGGCAAGAAGCTCAACGATTATCCTTGACCGCATTCTATGAAACGAGGTGCTTAGCTTGGCCGTTGGGCAGCATGAAGAACCAAAAAGGGGGCGGATAACATGCGAACTCGCGATCCCAGTGCCGAGCCAGTTATATACACCCTCAGCGTCCAATGTGTCTTTGGGGCTTACTTGGACGGTGAGTGCGTTCGTGTGATCGAAATTCCGGACGACGCCACACTCGAAGATCTTCACTTCGCGATTCAGGAGGCGGTATCTTTCGATAATGACCATCTCTACGATTTCTATGCGGGCCGGAACTATCGAAACCGCAAGATCGAGTACACAAAGGCCTGGGACTGCGAGGGGAGGGAAGATGCCTACGCGGAGATATGCCTGCGTGACGTCTATCCTCTCGGAAGTCTCGGAAAGTACACCCAGCCCAGTCCGGCATTGCCTACCCGCGTATCGTCGAGCGCCGGGGACCAAACCCAGAGCAATATCCGTCGTGCGAGTGAGCAACCTGTGAAATTCGCACGTATGCTGATTTGAGGGTTCTTGGACCGGCAACCGGCACTCGTGGATTTAGACCTTCCGCCCTTTCCCAGCAAGCTGATAACATAAATTGCATCTTTGTGTAGCCGTGGTCGCTTGATGCCCGCGGCGTGTCGAACGCTTGTCCATGAAGGCCGCGCAATGATCGTCAAGACCCGTTTCGCCCCCAGTCCGACCGGGGATCTGCACATCGGTGGTGCGCGCACGGCCCTGTTCAGCTGGTTATACGCGCGCCGCCATGGCGGGCGGTTTGTCCTTCGTATCGAAGATACCGACCGTGAGCGATCCACGCGCGCGGCGATCAATACCATTCTCGAAGGCATGGCGTGGCTCGGGCTGGACTACGATGAGGGACCGCTTTATCAGACCGAACGCTTCGAGCGTTACCGGGAAGTGATCCAGATGCTGCTCGCGCAGGGCAAGGCCTATTGCTGCTACTGCTCGCGCAAGCGCGTCGAGCAGCTGCGCGCAGAGCAGCTATCGCGCAAGGAGAAACCGCGTTACGACAGGCGCTGTCGGTCGCTTACCAAACCACCGGCCGATGCCAGTACGCCACCGGTTGTCCGTTTCAAA
>JAKDMK010000182.1 GCA_030452365.1 Nitrococcus sp. | reverse complement strand
TCCCCATGATCGCCTTCACCCCACTAGGCGGTTGGCAGGCTGGATCTGCCTCGACCCCTCCCGGAAGTTGTACGCGTCGACCTCGCGCAGAGTTGCCATTTCTTCCGCCGCATCCTTGTGCGCCCACGCCACTGCATAGCTCGCTGAGCAATTTACCGGTTGCGGCTGTCGAACCACTCTGACCCCTTCGGTCAGCCACGGTCGGCCCCAGAGCGCTCTGACAATCACCTTGTCCGCGAGATACGTGTAATAGAGGTGGCAGGCGACTTTGGGGATATACAGACGGCGGAGGCCGGGAATGCCCGCATCCGGGTAGAGTGCGCCGGCACCGGGCAAGATGGATACTATCCGGATAGCAGACTCAAGCTCGGCGGCAAAAATCTCGGTATGGTCACGATCTGCCGCCCACCACTTCTGCTCGCGCTGGACATGCCGTTTGGCTGTTGTAGTAAAAAGAACCCTTCGGCGTTTCAATTTGCCCTGAGATACTTGAGAATCTCTTGCGCATCGACGAGCCCGCCAGAGGCAACATCGGCTTCGGACTGCTTCAAGGCGTCGTGGAGTGCTGCACGGTCAGCGTCGTCGAGCCAATCGCCAGGGTCCAATGCCAGCAACTCTATCTCTGTGCCATCGGGCAGGTCGGTGGGTTCGTCTACAACGAGGCGTCCTTTGCTAACAAGTGCCTTGATCATGGCAAGAAGCGTAACACTCGGCGTACCGCCCAACAAGGCGCCGCAGACGGACAAAGTCAAGCTGTCATCGCCCTTGTTGCCGCTGCGCCTGGCAGGTGTTCGTGCTTAGGTTTCCTGCGCCACGTCTTGCCCAATGGCTTGATGCGCATCCGCCTTCCGAACGGAGACTGGGAGGACTTGCAGTCGCGCCGCAGGTGGTCATACTAGCGGTATGAAGACAGCGATCTCTGTTCCAAACAATGTGTTCCACGCGGCAGAGCGCCATGCGCGCCGCACGCGCAAGTCCCGTAGTCAGCTCTATGCCGATGCACTTTCGGAGTACCTTGCGCGGCACGCTCCCGATGAAGTCACCGAGGCCATGAATCAGGTAATCGATGAGTTGCCCGTGCCGACTGACCCGTTTGTTGCCGCTGCGGCACGGAGAGTGCTGGAACAAACCGAATGGTAGAGCTTGCGCAGGGGGAAATCTGGTGGGCAGATCTTGCGGAGCCCGCAGGCTCGGGTCCCGGCCTTCGCCGGCCAGTCGTGATCGTTCAAGGCGACCCTCTGAACCGGAGTAAACTTGCGACGGCCGTCTGCGTTCCGTTGACGAGTAATCTGAAATGGGCCAAGGCACCTGGCAACGTGCTGCTTTCCGACACGGCGACAGGGCCTCCCCAAGGACTCGGTGGCAAACCCGTCCCAGATCGTCGCGGTGGAAGGAGCATACCTTACCGAACGTGTGAGTAAGCTCGCTCCGAAGAAGCTCGCTCAGGTATTGAGCGGCATTGATGTTGTCCTTGGCAGGTGAGACCGTCGGGATTCCCAGCGACCGTTCACCCCCGGCTTGGGGATCGAGACCGGCCGGACCGGTTACGGTTGATAGCGGCCACCGGTAAGCCGCTGGTGGATCGCGGACCAATGCGAACGGGCAAACGTCGGAAAGGTTTCGATGCGCATCCGGCCAACGCTCCGCGGCCTTGCGGCTGAGACAATGTTGCCGTGCAGTTGCCCTACGCCAGAGATGAGCCTAACGTTTTTAGCATGCTCGATACCCTGCGCTACGCCAAACGCCTGCAAAACGCGGGTTTCAACCAAGAGCAAGCCGAAGCGCAGGCCGAGGCGCTGCGTGATGAGATCTCGGAGTCGGTTGCCACACGAGAGCAACTGGAAAACGCGACCCAGCGCCTCGATGCCAAGATCGAGGGTGTAGAGCAGCGCCTGAGCGCCGAAATAAAATCGCTGCGCTGGGCAATCGGGCTCTTGGCGGGGTTGGTTGCGGCCGTTCTGGGCATAACGACGGCCGTACTGATCAAGCTGTTGATCTGACCGAAGCAAGCGCCTGCTCCGCAGCTTGGTAGTGGAGATAAGCCACCTACGGCGCAAGCGCCATGGCGAGGCCTTTTTCATGCGTGCTCCGTCGCTTGATAGCGGAGATTCTAGCGTATTAATGTGGACATGCCGCCATAGCGTTTGGTAGGGGAGGCATCTACGGGCCGCTTCCTATTGTGTTGCGCAAACCGCTTTGCGCGCCATAGCACGGTTTTGCGCGCGGGGTTCTATCGGGTCTCAAATTGATGAATTGGGGGCGGCGCGCAGTGCCGCCTGAGGTTGCGACCCTGCTTAAACAGCTCTGGAAAGACTCTGGCGTGACGGACCTTCCCTGAATGTCGTGGTTCGATGACCTCGCAGAATGAGTAGCTCGCCGCCCATGGCCGCATCCGACATTCCGCCACGGGCCAAAGCGTCGAACTATCCGCAGCCGTTTGCCGCTCGTGTGGCTGTTCGGCTCGACTGAACATGACGATAGGCTCAAATCATGTCAGAAGAGCCCGATTTTTTAGCCAGGTGGGCTTGCAGACGTTGCTCCCACAACACCAGGTTGCGGCGCGCCTCGACCACGTAAGCAGTTTTTCGAAACAACCGCAGCATGATCCGGCTAAGCACCACACCCCTGCGCCGCATTGGCCGCTCCACGTCAATTAGCAGTACCGCGCGCTCCTCGGCGGTATCGTTGTGGACCTCGTGCGGATAGCGGTCATCGAATACGAAAGCGCGCCCGTTTTCCCACACGCAGCGGACACCGCCCACATCCATGTAGCACTGCTCGCGCTGTTGCGGAACCATCAGCCCGAGATGGCAGCGGATAAGGCTTTTGGTTACGCCTCGGTGGCGAGGTATATGCTTGCCCGGCGCCAGAATGGAGAAGAACGCGGTCTGCAAGTCCGGGATGCGCTGCAGCACGGCGGTGGTTTTCGGACAGAGCTCGCAGTTCAGCCGCGACTGATAACCAAACCCATATAGGATGAAAGTTCGCCATTGATCGTCGGGAGAGATGCGATATTGGTCGGCCGAGACATCCTGGAAGCGGGGAATGTGCTCGCGAAATTTGAGGATTTCATCGAGCTCGGCGCGAATATCGCGCCAGTTCGCTTCCAGCTCGGCCACCCAGGGAAACGCCTTGGAGTCGAGCACCGGCTGATCCGGCACCAAGGAGCTCGCCGCGATGTAACGATCGATGCTTCTCAGGATCGGCTTGCCCAAACTGCGTACATAGCGCCGACGTGCCGCTCGCAGCGCGTCAAGCAGCGCCGCTGCCTTCATTTCGCGGATACTCTCCATCATTCATTCCTGACTTTGGTTGGGCGGCGATGATCATGACCACATCATTCGGGGTGGGCCTTCAGCTTGGGCCTGAGGCCAGCGAGTAAGGCATCATACAGCGATACCGGCAGCAGCCGATAGACGTTGACGGCCAATACCAGCGGCCACGGGAACGCATAGTGCGGCTTTTGAACCACGATCGCTCGGTGCATTCGCGCGGTTGCCGCCTCCAGCTCGAGCTCGAATGGTCTGTGCTTACGTTTGGGCTTAGTCCTGACGAAGCCGGGCAATAACAATGTCACCCGGATGCCACGCGGGTGCAGCTCCATACGCAGGCCTTCCATCATATTGGCGAGGGCCGCCTTGGCCGCCGAATAGCCCGCTGCGCCGGGCAGGCCGCGATAGCCCGCGAGGCTACCCATTGCGACGATATGCCCCGCCCCGCGCGCCAGCATGCCGGGCAGGGTTGCCTCGATACAGATCGCCGTGCTCATGACGTTCAGGGCAAGCACGCGCTCGATATGCGCGGCCGAGAATGTATCGATCCGGGTCGGCTCACCGCCGCCGACATTGGCGATCAGCCGTGTTATCGGCCCAAGGGTTGACTCCACCGTGCGCACCGCCTGGTGCACACTCGCCGCCTCGGTGACATCGCAAGCAATTGCCAGGGCCGTGCCGCCGGTCTGCTTGATCTCCAGCGCGAGCTCATCGAGCAAATCCTTGCGCCGCGCGATTAGCGCGACAGCGTGACCCTCATGCGCAATGCGGCGCGCGAGGCTGCGGCCGATCCCGGTTGAGGCTCCGGTTATGAAGGAGACGGGCTGACAGGTGCTCATCGGGACAAGAATAAAGCCGTGTTCATGACGGATTTGCCTGCTGCGCCAGAATTCGATCAAGGTACCGCGCGAAGGTGTGCCGGTCTCAGTCCGACCTCAAATTCCTCTAGATGAGTTTGGCCGCTAGTGCGGGTTATTGCGGCTGTTGTCATTTCGCTACGCCGCGCCGCCGCCCGTCGTCGCTGTTCTCTGTAGAGCCTTTATCTGGGTTGATTGCGTCTGCGCGCTCGATTTCCGCCTCGCGCAACGCACGGCGGAGAATCTTGCCCACGTTGGATTTGGGCAACTCGCTGCGGAATTCTAATTCCCGCGGTACTTTGTAGCCGGTTAGCTGTTTGCGGCAATGCTCGATCAGCTCGTTCTCGGTCAACGCGCGATTGCGGCGCACGACGAATGCCTTCAGGCGTTCACCATGTTGCTCATCCGGGACGCCGATAACGGCAGCCTCGACCACGTCTGGGTGGCTAGCGAGCACGTCCTCGACTTCATTTGGATAAACGTTGAACCCGGAGAAGTTGATCATGTCTTTCTTGCGATCGACGATGTAAACATAACCCTGTGCATCCATGCGCGCCACGTCGCCGCTGCGCAGCCAACCACCATCGTGGAAGGCGCTCTTGGTTTCCGCCGCACGCTCGCCCCAGTAGCCTGCCATGACCTGTGGGCCGCGCACGCACAGCTCGCCGTTCTCCCCGAGAGCGACCTCATTGCCGTCGTCGTCCCGAATGCTGACCTCGGTGGAGGGGATTGGCAAGCCGATGCTGCCCTTGTGATCAGTCAGATCCAAGGGATTGATGCAGACCGCCGGGGACGTCTCCGTGAGCCCATAGGCCTCCACGAGCGTGGAGCCGGTTGTTGCCTTCCAGCGCTCTGCGGTACGGCGCTGAACTGCCATGCCCCCACCGAGTGTCAGGCGCAATTGGCTGAAGTCGAGATCGGCAAACCCTTGGGTATTGAGCAGTCCATTGAAAAGCGTGTTCACGCCGGTGATGGCGCTGAAGCGTACGCGGCGTAACTCCCGCACGAAGCCGCGCAGATCCCTTGGGTTGGTAATGAGCACGTTCTCCCCGCCGAGCTTCATGAACATCAGACAATTGGCGAGCAGCGAGAAGATATGGTAGAGAGGCAAGGCAGTGATGATGACCTCTTGCCCGGGACGCATTTTGCCGCCAATCCATGCAGAGGCCTGCTGTAAATTGGCGACCATGTTGCGGTGAGTGAGCATCGCGCCTTTAGCGGTGCCGGTCGTGCCGCCTGTATACTGCAGGAACGCGAGATCCTCCGGTGCGACCACCGTGGGCTCGGGTTCGAGACCGGCGCCCTCGCGCAGCGCCTGCCGAAAGGAAACCGCCCCCGGCAAGTCAAACCGGGGCACGGCCTTTTTGATGTACTTGACGA
>JAKDMK010000181.1 GCA_030452365.1 Nitrococcus sp. | reverse complement strand
TCTTGACTTCGAACTGACGCGCCTCCCTGAGGATTTCCCGCGCGATCTCGTAACAGACGGTCTCGGCGCTCTTGAGGCTACCGCGCCCGGCGCAGGTTCGGCACGTTTCGCACAGGATTCGCTCCAGTGACTCCCGCGTGCGCTTACGGGTCATTTCCACTAGGCCCAGCGCCGAGACACTGCTGATCTGAGTCTTCACATGATCCCGCTCGAGTGCCTTCTCTAGGGCACGCAGCACCTGCCGCCGGTGCTCTTCTTCCTCCATATCGATGAAGTCGATGATGATGATACCGCCGAGATTACGCAGCCGCAGCTGCCGCGCGATGGCCTGGGCGGCCTCGAGATTGGTCTTGAATATGGTCTCCTCCAACGTGCGATGGCCGACGTAACCCCCGGTGTTAACGTCGATCGTCGTCATCGCCTCGGTCTGATCGATGATCAGGTGTCCGCCCGATTTGAGCGGGGCCTGGCGTTGCAGAGCCCGTTGAATCTCATCCTCCACCCCATAGAGGTCGAACAGCGGCCGCTCGCCGCGGTAGTGTTCGATGCGCTCGGCGATATCCGGCAAAAACTGCTCGCAAAAGACCTGTGCTTTCTGGCAAGTTTCCCAGGAATCCACCCCTACCTTTTCGATGCCCTCGGTGACCAGGTCCCGCAGCGCGCGCAGCGCGAGCGGCAGATCAGCGTGAACGAGCGTTCCGGGCTGAGCCGGCTCACTGCGTGCCTGGATCGATTGCCAGAGCTTGCACAGGAAATCCCGATCCTGCTGCAAAGCGTCCTCGCCAGCGCCTTCCGCGGCAGTGCGCAAAATATAGCCGCTGGCCCCGCCGGCCGCGACGAAAGCCTCTCCGAGACTGCGCAGCCGCGCACGCTCGGTCTCCTCTTCGATGCGGGCGGAAATACCCACGGTAGGGTTGCCGGGTAGCAAAACCATGAGCCGGGACGGAATGGTAATGCGCGTCGTCAAGCGGGCGCCCTTGGTGCCTATGGGGTCTTTGATCACCTGCACCAGAACGTGCTGCTGCTCCCTGAGCAGCTCCGTGATATCGGGGACGGGGGCGTCACCCAGCTCCAGCGGCGCCTCGGGGCCGGCGATATCCGAGGCATGTAGGAAGGCCGTTCGTTGCAGCCCCACATCGAGGAATGCGGCCTGCATTCCCGGCAGGATGCGTGATACGCGCGCCTTATAAATATTCCCCACCAAACCGCGCCGCCCGGCACGCTCGATATAGACCTCCTGCAAGACGCCGTTCTCCACCACCGCAACCCGGGTTTCGCGCGGTGTGACGTTAATTAATAGCTCCTGGCCCACGGATTATCCGCAATACCAGTGTCGCTGATAGGCGATCTTGAACTCGGCAAGAAGGTCCCCGACCTCGAACAGCGGCAAACCCATGACACCGGAGTAGCTACCATCCAGGTGCTCGATGAACACGGCGCCTCGGCCCTGTATGGCATATCCACCCGCCTTGTCCCGGGGTTCGCCGGTGCGCCAATAGGCGTGCAGCTCATCGGCTTGGAGCTCCCGGAACGTCACGTTGCTCACCGACAGACGCGTTGCCTCATGTTCGGCCTCGACGATGGCCACACCGGTGAGCACCCGATGCACCTGCCCGGATAAGCGCTCCAACATCGCAACGGCCTGCGCTTCATCGGCTGGCTTGCCGAGAACCTCTTCATCGATGACCACCACCGTGTCCGCTCCAAGGACCGGTCTGAGCCGATCCCGCGGCAGTGCCTGCAAACCGGCGCGCGCTTTCTCCAACGCCAGGCGCAATACGAAAACCTCCGGGCTCTCCCGCGGTTGCGGAGTCTCCTCGACGTCCTGTCGAACCTCGGCGAAATGCACGCCCAGTTGCTCGAGCAGCTGCCGGCGCCGGGGCGAGACAGAGGCGAGATAGATATCAGGCAGCGCGTGCGGCTCCATGCCAGACCTCATAGGGCTTGTTGCGCGAGGCGGCAGCGCGGGGCTTGCGTGCAAGTCATCCGCCTCGGTGATAAGGATGATTTTGCAGCACCGTCCAGGCGCGATAGAGCTGCTCGGCGACGATAATTCGCACCAGCATATGGGGCAATGTAAGCGGCGAAATGCACCAGCGGTGTTCGGCCTGCGTTAGGCAGTCCCGGTACAAGCCGTCCGGGCCGCCGACGAGTAGGGCCACATCGCGCCCCTCCTGCATCCAACCCGCCATGTGGCGGGCGAGCCCTGCGGTGGTTAACAGGCTGCCTTGACAATCGAGCGCCATGATCCGCGCATTGCCGGCTGCGCTCAGAATCCGCGCCCCTTCCTCGGCTAACACCGCGTTGATGTTGCGCCGCCCCGCGCGCCGTCCGAGCGGCACTTCCAGCAAGCGCAGGCGCAGCTGGGGCGGCATTCTGCGGGCGAACACCCGCCAGCCTTCCTCGACCCAACCGGGCATGCGCCGGCCAACCGCGATCAAACGCAACTCCATGATACCTCACGGTCCTTCCCCGTAGCCGGCAATCTCCTCTTCGGATTCCATGCCCCATATATGCTCGAGCCGATAGAACTCGCGCACCGCGGGTTGCATCACATGCACAACCACATCGCCGAGATCGATGAGAATCCACTCGGCGCTTTCTTCGCCTTCGATACCCAGTGTGTGAATGGCATTGCATTTGGCTGCCTCGAGGATACGATCGGCAATCGACCGGACGTGCCGGCGCGAGCGGCCGCTGGCAATCACCATCAAATCGGTGATCGACGTACGCCGGCGCACGTCCAGTACGACCACATCTTCCGCCTTGATATCCTCCAATGCAGTCTGAATGATTTGCTCTACCTCCTCCAGAGCTTTGACCGATTTCATCATGAAGCCGTGTAGACCTCCTTCTCCGCCGTAGCCGGAGCATTGCTGAAGTTTAGGGCCTGTTGACACTCACCCGCGACGCCGTGGGTGAGCGCCAACAGACCCTAGACCTGCGGGTAGCCATACAACCCTTCACTGGCGATGCATTGCCACACCGAATCCGGCATCAGGAACCGAGCCGAGCGGCCCTGGGCGATGAGCCGGCGAATCCCGGACGCCGAGATGGGCAACGCCGTGGGCTCCTGATATAAGATTAACCCACTGCTGCAAGCATGCAGTGCCGCCGCATCGCTCACCTGGCGTGGTGCGGCCCACTCGATCAATTCAGCGCCGAGCCGCAATTCGTGTCCCGGACGCTGCATGACCACCAGATGAGTCAGGTTTTCCAGATCGCGCCAGCGATACCAACTGGGTAACCCCAGAAAGGCATCGCTGCCGAGCACGAAACATAACGGCCGCTCCCCGAGCTCGGCACGCAGCTCATGCAGGGTATCCACCGTGTAGGAATAGCCACCGCGGCGCAGCTCACGGTCATCGACGGCCAAACCTGCAGCCCCGGCCACAGCCAATTGCAGCAACCGTAAGCGCTGGTGAGAGGGAGTGCGGGGCGCTCGCCTATGCGGTGGGAGATGGCCGGGAACGAGGCGCATCTCAACCAAACCCAGGCGCTCCAGCAGCTCGATTGCCGGGCGCAGGTGGCCATGATGAACGGGATCGAAAGTGCCGCCCAGTATTCCGATCGGCGCCGCTGGGGCAAGGTTGCCGCGGGTCATGCGCGGATATGACCGTCGCCCAGTACCAGGTATTTTTCCGTGGTCAAGCCCTCGAGCCCAACCGGCCCGCGTGCGTGCAGCTTATCGGTGCTGATACCGATCTCCGCACCGAGCCCATATTCAAAGCCGTCGGCGAAGCGGGTCGAGGCGTTGACCATGACCGAGCTGGAATCGACCTCGCGCAGAAAGCGCCAGGCACGAGTATAGTTCTCGGTCACTATGCTGTCGGTATGATGCGAGCCATAACGCTCGATATGCTCGATCGCCGAGTCCAGATCGGCAACGACCCGGATCGATAGAATAGGCGCGAGGTATTCGGTCTCCCAGTCCGCCTCCGTGGCCGGCTGCACGGCGCTCGCGAGCGCACGCGTACGCTCGCAGCCGCGCAGCTCCACACCCGCCTGTTGGTAGAGATCAACCAAGCGGGGGAGTAGTCGCGGCGCGATGCCCTCTGCGATCAGCAGGCTCTCCATGGTGTTGCAAGTTCCATAACGCTGGGTTTTCGCATTGATGGCGATCCGAATCGCCTTCTCCTCATCGGCCTGATCGTCGATATAGACATGGCAGACGCCGTCCAGGTGTTTGATCATGGGTACGGTGGCCTCGCGCAGTAGACGCTCGACCAGACCCTTACCGCCCCGGGGCACCAGCACATCGAGGTACTCATCCATAGTGATCAACTCGCCCACCGCATCACGATCGGTTATCTCCACTACCTGCACGGCCTCCCGCGGCAAATCGCTTTCGGCGAGCGCGTAGCGGATGCAATCGGCGATCGCTTGGTTGGAATGAATGGCCTCGGAGCCGCCGCGCAAAATGGCCGCATTGGCTGATTTTAGGCACAACCCCGCGGCATCCGCGGTTACATTGGGCCGCGCCTCGTAGATGATGCCGATGACGCCGAGCGGCACGCGCATGCGCCCCACCTGGATCCCCGAGGGGCGAACGTGCAGATCGCGAACGGCGCCGATTGGATCGGGCAGCGCCGCGATTTGTCGCAGCCCCTCGGCCATGCCATCGATTCGATCATCATTAAGACCCAAGCGCTCCAGCAACGCGGGCTCCAACCCGCCGGCCCGACCCGCCTCCTGGTCGCACTCATTGGCCTCCTTGAGCCGCCGACGCTCGCGCTGCAACCGCTCGGCAATCGCGAGCAGTGCTGCGTTGCGCTGCGCGCTGCTGGCACGCGCCAATGTCCGGGCCGCCGTTTGCGCCGCCTGGCCAATGCTCCGCATATAGCGGCGTACCTCCGAACTGTGCATCTACCCTGTCTCCGTCCGCTTCGGCAACCACACGCCGCGGCATTCAAACCGCCGCGGCCAACGTGGTCAGATCAAGACTCAATTGTAACAGCTCGTCCCAGGGTCGGCCGCTCGCCGCCCCCTTGATCACCCGATCGACGCGCGCCGCCCGGCTCAACAATTCATCCCAGGCACCGCCACCGCTCGCGAGTTGCCGCAGCCGCGCCTGGCGCTGCTTGGGAACCCTCTGCTGCTGCAATACTCGCTCGACTTGGCGCGCATCACCCGCCATCGCCTGCAGGGTTGCAAGCACCCGCAGGTCACGCACCAGCGCCCACAACACCAATGTCGGCTCGGTACCCTCATCCCGCAGAGCGCGGCAAATACGATCCACGCGCGCGCGCTTGCCGCAAACGGCCGCTTCGCCCAGATCGAAGACGTCGTAGCGCGCATTGTCGGTCACGGCACGGCGCACGCTAACCCAATCCACCCGGCCCTTGCCGAACAGCAGAGAAAGCTTCTCGACCTCTTGCGCCGCGGCCAGCAGATTGCCCTCGGCCCGATCGGCCAGCAGCTCGATGACCCTCGGCTCGGCGCTCAGGCCGCGTGAGTGTAGCCGCCGCTCTATCCAGCGCGGCAAATCACGCAGACTCACCGGCCAGATATAGAG
>JAKDMK010000625.1 GCA_030452365.1 Nitrococcus sp. | reverse complement strand
AATTGAACAGTATAATTGACGAATTCATCCAGCTTAGCGCGAGCGGCGCCACTGGCCAGGATCTCCCGCGCCCGTTCGATTCCACACTCGATGCTCTCTGCCAACCGCGCCACATAGATCGCCGCCCCGGCGTTGAGGGTGAGGATATCGGCAGCCGGTCCCGTTTGTCCTTCATAAACCCGGCGAATGATGGCCAGGCTCTGCGCTGCGCTGCTGACTCGGATCGTGTCCAACGAGGCCCGCGCGACGCCACAGCGCTCCGGCTCCAAGATATACTCCCGGACCATACCACCGTTGAGCTCCGCAACGTGCGTAGGGGCGCTGATACTTATTTCATCGAGGCCATCGGCGGAATGCACCACCATCACCCGCTCGCTCCCTAGCTCACGCAAAGCCTCGGCCATTGGCCGCACCCAGCGTTCGCTGAACACCCCGAGCAACTGGTGCGGAGCCCCAGCCGGATTGGTCAGAGGCCCGAGCAAGTTGAACAGAGTGCGCACGCCCATTTCCCGCCGTGGACCGATGGCGTGCTTCATGGCCGAATGATGCCTGGGTGCGAATAGAAAGCCTACACCGATGCGATCGATGCAGTCAGCGACCTGCTCGGGATCGAGATTCAGATTGGCCCCGGCCGCCTCGAGCACATCTGCGCTGCCGCAAGAGCTCGAGACCGAGCGGTTACCGTGTTTGGCCACTTTGCCGCCGGCGGCCGCCACGACGAAGGCCGTCGCGGTGGACACATTGAACGTGCCCTTGGCATCCCCGCCGGTGCCGCAGGTATCGACCAAATGGGTTGGATCGACAACGACTCGGACGGCCAACTCGCGCATGACCTCCGCGGCCGCCGCGATCTCCTCCACCGTCTCTCCCTTCATGTGCAATCCGACCAAAAACCCGCCGATCTGCGCCGACGTCGCCTCCCCCCTCATGATCGTGCGCATTACAGCCGCCATTTCGCCGCGGTTGAGGTGCTGATGACACATCACGGTGCGGATTGCATTCTGGATATCCATTTAACCCCGAGCGCTCAAGCTGCCAGAGAATACTCCCATCGACCTTAAGCCGTCACCGCGCTAGAGCGAGCAAGAAAGTTGCGCAGTAAAGCGTGCCCGGCCAGCGTCATGATCGACTCAGGGTGAAACTGCACTCCTTCAACCGCGAGCGATCGATGCCGCAGCCCCATGATCTCTTCCCGCGTGCCGTCGGCCTTCTGAGTCCAGGCCGTCACTTCCAGACAATCCGGTAGCGCGGCGCGATCGAGTACCAGCGAATGGTAGCGGGTTGCCTGCAGTGGGTTCGGCAGTCCACTGAAGACTCCGCGCGCGTTGTGGTACACCTCCGATACCTTGCCATGCACCACCTGCCTCGCGCGCACCACCCGGGCACCAAAGGTCTGGCCGATAGCTTGGTGGCCCAGACAAACACCAAGGAGCGCAATGCGCCCGGCAAAGTGACGAACGACGTCCAGCGAGATGCCCGCTTCGTTGGGGGTACAGGGCCCGGGTGAGATGACGATGCACTGCGGTGCCAGCCGCTCGATCTCGTCAATCGTAATCGCATCGTTGCGGTAGACCCTCACGTCGGCGCCGAGCTCGCCCAAGTACTGCACTAGGTTGTAGGTAAAGGAGTCATAATTGTCGATCATCAGCAGCATATGAGTTCCAACATATTGTTTAA
>JAKDMK010000180.1 GCA_030452365.1 Nitrococcus sp. | reverse complement strand
CACACGTTGCTGGATCAGGGGCGTTATGAAATAACTCTCCAGAAACTGGACGCCGAAATAGAGCAAAGTGACGTAAAGCACCATGGTCAAGCTTACGGTGAACGCCACCAACAGGGCAGGTATTAGGGACAGGATAGGACCTAGATAGGGTACGAAAACCACCAGCCCGGTAATGAAGGCGAGCGATATGGGTACTGGCATGCCGATCGCCCAGAGCCCAAGGCCGGTTAGCAAGCCCACGATGATCATCGAGGAAAACCGCCCGACCAGCCAGTGGCGCAGCGCCTGCCCTGTCGCCTTGAACAACTCGTCTATCCGGGGGCGTTTCCCCAGCGGGACCAAGCGCCTCACCGGAACAATGTATATGGATGGATTGATCGCCAGATACAGGCCGACGAATATGATGATCAACGCGCTCATGAGCGCGCCAATAGTGGTTGAAAACAGACCAAGGATTCTCGGCATCACATCCTGGCTTATTGACAAAAGCTGCTGCGGCGCCGGCAGTCCCTGCATAAGCGGGTTGATCCATGGAACATGTAGAAGCTGAGCGTGGATCTGCCCGACAGCCTGCGGAATGCGCTCGGCCAGCTGCGCGAGCTGGCTGGCCAAGGGAGGGCCCAAGAACCATAAACTCACGCCCATCATCGTCAGTAACAGCAAAACCGTGATCGACATCGCCCAGTGTCGGGGCAGCGGAAAAACACGACATAGCAATCGCGTCAATCCATCGAGGAAAACCGCGAGCATCACTCCGGCGAACAGCACCAGCAACATACCGCCCACCTGGCGCAGGAAATAGGCGATCGCCAGGGCCAGAAGGCCAAGCGCAACCGCAATCAGCGCATGCTGGGTAAACGTTGATCCGCGCGATGTGACGGGCTCGTCCATGCCGGGTTCCTCACGCTGGGGATTCATGTCGCGGGCTTGAACGGTGTCTCCCGGTTAGACTCAATTGCTTGTCGATTTCTCCGGCAGGGCTCACCGCGTGCGGAAACTGGTGCTAAGACTCTCCGGCTGCCTCAATCACGATCCCGGCGCTTGAAATCACCCTCGATGGTTCTGTGCCCATCGGAATCGTTGGCAGACCGCCTGCGCATTGAGCCGGAGACTACGCGCGTGCGCTTTAGCACCGCGCCGACGAGCAGTCGCCGGGTAAAGGGCAACAGACAGGCCAGTCCCGCCAGATCCGTCAAGAAGCCCGGCACGAGTAGCAATACTCCGCCGATGGCGAGCGCCATTCCCTCCAACAGCTCGAGCGCGGGCATCTCGCCCCGGTTCAGGCTCGCCCGCGCCCGGCGCAAGGTCCCCAGGCCCTGCTGGCGCAGCAGTACAGTGCCAAGAAAGGCGGTGAGGATACACAAACCAATCGTGGGTAGCGCCCCGATGACCTGGCCTACCTGGATCAGGATATAGAGCTCCAACAACGGAAAGGCCAGAAGTAAAAGCGGAAACAGCAGAAATGTAGGCAAGCGACGCCCTCCGTGAGAAATAGCTGAGCTACCAGGTTAGACAATTGTGCTGCCCATAGTGCGTCTTCCATCCAGACGCCTTTTCACCAAGGCGTTTATGCCATAGAGCGCGGCACCGAGCAGCAGCAGCGCTCCCGCCAGTAGCCACGTTTGCGCGCCCTGCTGAGTGAGCAGGCCCAAGCAAACCAGCACGCCCAATACCGGAAAAATCGCCGCAGTAGTGAAATGATCGTGCCCGATTCTATCCTGGCGCAGCACCAGCACGGCAACATTGACGGCGATAAACGCCAGCAGGAGCAACAAGACCGTCGTGCGCGCCAGAGCACCGACATCGCCGGTAGCGATCAGGCCCATTGCGAGGAGGCTGGTAAAGATGATCGCCACCCAGGGCGTTTGGCGCCTGGCGTGGATCCGGGCGAAAACAGCGGGCATGACGTTCTGGTCACCCATTCCATAAATCAGCCGCGAGGCCATGATCATGTTGATCAACGCGCCGTTGGCAAGCGCGAACAGTGCTATGGCGGAAAATAGCTCTACGGGGACTGCCAGCGGGCCTTGCTTGATTACCTCCAGCAGCGGAGCGCTGGACCCGGCAAGCTGGTCAATCGGTACCACCATGGCGGCAATGGTAGTGACCAGTAGATAGATCATACCCGTGATCGCGATGCAGCCGAACAGCGCCGTTGGAAAGCTGCGGTTTGGATCATGGGTTTCCTCCGCGAGATTGACCGCGTCCTCGAAGCCGATCAGGGCATAAAAGGCGAGCGCGGCGCCCGAGAGTAGCGCCAGCGGGATACTGGCGCCGTCCTTGAGCTCGAAGGCGCGCGCCGGTTCCCCGTAGCCGCTTGCCAGCGCCGCAACCCCGATGACCACAATCATCAGCAGGCCGAAAAGTTCGATTAGTGTGAAAATAGCGTTCAGGGCCACCGACTCATTGATTCCACGGAAATTGATCAGCCCCACCACAACGATGAAAATCAGTCCGGTGATCACCTTAGGCGCGCTGAAGAAGGTATGCAGATAGTCACCGGCGAAGGCGATCGCCAGTGCCGACGCCGAGGTAACGCCCGACATGACAACCGCGAAGGCGACCAGGAAGCTAAGAAACGGCACCTTGAAGGCTCGGTGGACATAGGAAGCCGCGCCCCCGGCTTGCGGATACTTGCTTACCAGCTCGGCATAGCTGAAGGCAGTAAACACGGCCAACACCAAGGCGAGGAGAAAAGCCGACCAAATTGCGCCACCTGTTACCGCCCCGACTTGGCCGACCAACGCATAGATGCCACCGCCTACCATGTCGCCGACAATAAAAAGCAGCAAGAAGGCCGGAGTTATCCCCCGCTTCAATCCAGTGCGCTGCGCACTCGGTTGGGTCATTGCCTGCTCCCATTTGGCAGTGCTCCAGGGCCTGTTGTCATCCGCCCACGGCGTCGTGAGTGGATGTCAGCAGGCCCTAATGGCCGAATACGCCTGCAATCACTCACTCCTACTCTCAGGGAACGATAGCAGAGAAGGCGGTCGAGTTGGCTGCCAGGTCAGGTAGAGCTGCTTGTCGATAGAAGGCTCGTGATGGCGCTGGAAATGGTGGCGCAAAAGCGTGGCCGGTACACTGAGCGGCACTAGGCCCTGCCGGTACGCGTGGATGTGATCCACCAGCTCCGCTTTGGCTTGGCTAACGGGTGCCTCCGGGGTCGCATCCAGAGACTCGTTTTGTATACCGATCGCCCGTGGGCTCTCCGGTGCTCCCGCTAGACGAACGGGCTCTCGCGGCGTGCCAAGACCGATAGCAACCCCCGGACAGACCGGGACGAGCTCGAAATACCGAGCCAGGCAATCCACCACTAACCGGTTCCATTTGTGTCCGCCATCGTAGCGAATCCGCTCACCAAGCAAGCAGGCGCTTAAACCGACCCGCATGCGCCGGCGTGATCCGGCGGCCTTGTTGGTTGGTTCGCCGGACGCGATGGCATCCCCGCCTTCCCGGTTGGCTAAGCCACTCTGGCCGGGTATTCTTCTGCTCCACAGCGGCAGCTTCCCTTTCATGATGGCCTTTATGAATGAGACACTACGACCCATGCTCGATCGATTCCGTTCCGTATATCGACTGGAAATCCTCGATGGAGTCGTATACCTCAAGCATGGCAATCCGCCCCATGGGTTCGTCGCCGCGGTATCCGACGTCGCGCGCTTGCACGGTATAAAGCGCGGGCAAATCGAATGTCTTGGCCGCGGTCGCAGCGCACGTCTGCGCTTCTCAAAAGATTTCCCCGAGCGCGGGCGCCAGGCGATTCGCAACGTCTGGACGCCTCCGACCACCCCGCCACCTAGCGGCGGCCGCCGGGTGCGGGGTTGAAACGCACGGGAACCTCGAGAAATCTTGTTCAGCCCCTTGTCATCCCGGCCCCGGATCGGTATCCGGGGCAGGCTCCGCCAGGTTGACGGCGTGAAACGAGGTATTCGACGTGCCCTATTATCCATTGCTTATAACTACTCATGCACTTTTTTGGGCAGGATACTTTCTCCGTACTGTCATTCTGCGCGGAGCCGCCAGGCGGAGTCGCAGAATCCAGTCGGTGGATCCTGCGACTCCGCTTCGCTGCGCGCCGGATGACTTTTTGTTCCGTCATCCTGCGCGGGTGAGTAGGTGCCATTACTTTTTCATTCCCTTGCTCTGAAACGATTCTCCAATTGTATCGGCAACATAGGCACCACGCTTGCCCATTGGTCTGGGCTTGCCCTTTGTCGTGTCTATCGTCGTCTGGTGCTCCATCCCGGCATTGAGCTCGGCGCCAAGCAGAACTGCGAATGCGGTAACATAAAACCATAGCAAAAGAATGATTATGGCACCGATAGAGCCGTATGTGGTATTATATTGACCAAAGTTGGATACATAGAAAGAGAACAAAATAGAGGCGATAATCCAAAGCACTGTAGTTGCTATTGAGCCTAAGCTCACCCAGTTCCATTGAGCTTCATTCCGGCTGGGCCCATAGCGGAATAGTACGGTTAGCCAGAGGATGAAACAGCCGGCTAAAAGCAGCCATGGCAAGTATGAAAGCAACGTTGATAAAGCCGCCGGGAGACTTAGCGTATTGAGTACAATCGGTAATACCACGATAAGCGCCAGAGCCAGAACAGCCAATATGATTCCGCCGAAAGTCATTAGTAGCGCAAGTTGATTGAACTGTAAAATTCCTCTTTTTTGTTTCTCAGCATAGACTACGTTGAGCGCGGTTATAAACGCCTTCGTCACCTGTGTTGCCGTCCAAAGCGCAAATAACAAGCCTAATACAAGCCCCCAGCTCATTGTAGATGATGCGCTCGCAGTAATTCTCCGCAGCTGTTGACTAATCAACGTCCGTGCCTCTTCCGGCAAGATTCCGCCATAATGGGAAAACTGCTGTTGAACATCATCTGGGTTTGCAATCAACCCGTAGATCGACACGATCGCGACCAAGGCTGGAAATATAGACAAAAAAGCATAGAATGCGACTGCCGCTGCAAGGATGAGAATATTATGATCAAAGACGTTATTCCAAACGCGTACGGCTATATCCCGCCATCCACTCCCGGAAATCTCCCAGGGACGCTTAGCCATCCTTCCTCTGTGTTCGGATGCTCGTTCTTCCTCGGATGGTCGTTCTTCCTGCACCATCTGCATGGCCCTCGTAGAGAATGGGTGAAACTGTCCTTGTAACGAAGCGCGGCATTCCGCCTCGCCATTCTGACGATAGCCGAGCGTTACCACGCTGCTTCGCTTACCTCAGCCTCTCATTCTTATTGAGAACATCACGGGGCGCGCTAAGTTCCGTTGTGCAGGTATTAGGCTCTGTCTGTTGCGGATATGGGCGTGTTAAGGCGCGAGCGTGACTGCGACGGCTATAGTTCCGGCCCGCGGACGACCCAGCTATTCAGGGCGGCTGTCACTGCTGATGATTATTCCTATTGTCAACTTGATGTGCCTATATTTTCTAGGATTCTCGGACTGGCCAAGCCTTCGGAAGGAAAACATTCGAGAGGGTAACTACTCACCCCCCGTCATCCTGCGCGCAGCGAAGCGCAGTCGCAGGATCCAGCGACTAGATT
>JAKDMK010000624.1 GCA_030452365.1 Nitrococcus sp. | reverse complement strand
CCCTCAAGCTGAGCTATGGAGAGTTGGACACGATCTCTGCCATCTATGTTCGGTTTTCAACCGCCATCCACAGATGTACAACTGCGTGCGTTGGAAAAGCATTTGCAACGACGCATCAGGCCAGCGCCACGGGGACAGTCGGGTAGAGAGAGGGATGACAGCGGACAAATGCAAAATGGGGTAATAGTAAGGTGTCACCGTAATCCCGTAATCCGGCTGCTCACGGCCCACTGTGCCAATTTTCAGATGGGAGTGGCGGCCTTGCACTGCAACTTATGGCTCGCTTTGATGAGACGCTGATCCATCGTGTACAAACAGTCGACGCATTGGTTCTGGGCGATCGCCAGATGAAGTGCGTCCCCCGCTCGGAGTCCGACGGCATGATCACGCAGTTGCTCGGACGCCTTACGGAAATCCATGCGGGTCGGCGTGAATACCTTGAAGCTCTCTTGCGCCAGTTTTTCCATAAGGCTGCAAGCCCGCTTTGCCTGGCTCGCCTTGAGGCCTTTATCACGAACCTTGATTTCCATTGCGCTAGCGAATTCGGTTAGCGTCCAGTCGCTGATCGCCAGCGCCTCGAGCCCGTGGGCCGCAAACCAAGCGCGCACCGAGTCTGACTCTGGCTCCGGCACAAACAACGGGACCAGCACGCTGGTATCGAGGTAAAGCATCAGTACGATTCATCGCGCATGCGACGGATCAGGTCCGCGCTTCGCTCCGCAGTAGGCACAAGGCTCGCGCGAAATGCATCAATCGCATCCAGTTGCATGGTTTTTTTTGCATGCTCAAGGCCCGACAGGCGCGCGACGGGGATGCCGCGCCGGGTGATGACCACATCGTGCCCCAATTCCACCTTTGCCAGAATCTCGCTGAAATGCGCCTTCGCCTGCACAACCGAAACCTTGTTCATTCCCAACTCCATATGGTCTTCTACGTGACCATATTAGTACGCCTGGCACTCGCGCACTAACCGTTGTGTTGCCGCGCGTCGATGATGTTACGCAATTCTTATCGGATGAGGTTGATCCGGATCAAGCCAATTCGGAGGGGCTTGGGTTATAGCACGCAAAGGCACATATCTATTATTAGATTCGATATCAACGGCGTCGGGCTGGAGCATGTGATGCTCGGGGCCGCCGACGCGCTGGCCTTCCACCAACTAGGAGATAACCCATGACGGATGCAATGTATCCCGCGACGACACCAGAGCTGGCCAATCGGCGCAAGGAGCTGGCGCCTGGTGTGCACGAGGCTTTTCAGGAATTCAGCCGTGCCGTATTTGCCGATGGTGCGCTGCCGGAAGTAACCAAGCAGTTGATCGCGGTCGCCGTGGCGCATACCACGCAATGCCCCTACTGCATCAAAGGACACACCCGTGCTGCCAAGCGCAAGGGCGCGACAGCCGAGCAGATCATGGAGGCCATCTGGGTAGCTGCGGAAATGCGTGCCGGTGGAGCATACGCACACTCCGCAATTGCCCTCCATGAGCTGGAGAAGTAACGCTCGCCGCTTGAGTGTGTGAAGGCGGCTCGCGCTATCTGTTCGCTGGGTGCTGCCGGCCATGCGGGTTCCGGCCAGCCGCCTTTCGCAGGCATCACGTAGCCATCGTTATCAAACGTTGCGCAGCAGGTAGGGCTCGATAGGGTCTGTGGCACTCTGGGAGCGCGGGCATCCCTGCCCGCA
>JAKDMK010000031.1 GCA_030452365.1 Nitrococcus sp. | reverse complement strand
CGCACGTCCGGTTCTGTGGGGGCCCCGGCTGGGTGACCGGCTGGGGCTACCCGACATAACATAAGCCAGATATGGATGATGGGCGCAAGGCATACCTATCCACTTAGCTCCACAGCCGGGTTCCACTACAACAGCGATCGACTCCATTCCTCCCTCGATACACCACCCCGAGGGAACGGAAACTGGTCGCTGCTGCGTAAGAGGGTGTCCGTTGCGAGTTGACCCGAACAATCCGGCTCCTCTGCGCCCATGCTTCACTCCAAGTCCACATCAGAAGTGCCGCAAAATATATACAATACATTAGGTGCTAAGCGGACAGGTATGTGTTAGGGACCTGGCACCTAGCGATCGCCGAGTTTCGCTCAGCTCCTCAATTGACGTTCTAAGCCATAGAGATCGACCGCTCCCCAGTGATCCGAGAACAGTCCATTCTTTATTCGAAACAGGTCGGTCGAATTCCATGTGACCTTTTTCGAAGTCGCTGCTACTCCGAGGTAGTCCCCCTTCTGGGTGCCGCGCCAGATTAGATTAGCGGCCACCATATCATCGGTTGCGAAAGCAACATCATAGCTGACATTCAGGTCTGGAAAGGCCTTAATACGTTGCGCAAGGTAGCTCTTGAACTCTTCTCTTGCCGGAATCGCACTCGGCGCGCCTACAAGCACCTGATGATTGATATATCCCGAACCGGCCGCATAAACCTGCTCGAGCTTTGACAGCTCCCTTGAATTGATAGCCTCGACCAATCGATCGATCAGTGTAACTCCGGGAGCTGGCGCAGCGCTTGCAGTTCCTTTCGACAATAAGCCTGCGATGCCGACAGTCGTGATCAAACTGGCGTTAGCAATTAGTTCTCGGCGATTCATCGTTTGCTCTCCTTTGCCACTGGCTTATACGGATAGGCGCGCGGCTCGTGCGGCCGCGCTAATTCAAGTCAGCTGAAGCGCGATATCGAACGTTCCGGCATAGCCTGTCGCAGTTTTGGTAAGCGGCAGCATCAGTTTGTTGCCACCGCCAAATTCGAAGATGCTATCTTCCTTGTTCCTTACGGTGCGTCGCCCATTCTTGGCGTAGGGTGCCTGCGCGTGAACTCGATCCGTAATTGATTCATCGAAATAGAGCTGCGATGTAAACTCGTGACTGCGTTGCGCTGCGGAATCGGTAAGAATCTTGAAGTGGATGTGAACGGTTCGGCCGGGATACCAACCCGGATAGATCGTTGCAAACTCGATCTTGCCGCTTGCGTCGGTTACTTGATAGCCGCGCAAGAACGTCTTCCCCCGCGTATCGAACCTCCTGTGGATGTCCTGAACGTCAGAATAGACGCCCAGCGCATCACATTGCCAGACATGCACGGTTGCGCCAGTCAGCGGAGCGCAAGAGCTGCCATCCATCCGAGAGACATGAAGCACCAAACGCAACGGAACGCCCTCCTTGCCCGACCGAATGTCGGAGCGCTTGAGATTCTCATCCACGAAGTAGGATCCTTCCGTCTGCTCGGGTCTCATCACGCAGGAAGGAGTCGCCGCTGCCGTTCTGAGCTGCGTTTCAGTCGATGTTGGCGCTGCAAAGACGGGCCGCCCGCGTACGTACCCCACCACAAACGATGCGGCGGTTGTTCCTGCTAGCAGGAGCAGCTCGCGTCGGCTAAGAATACGGGCTACCTGCGTCTTAGCCTCAAAGTTTCGTTGCATGGCACATCCTCCGGTCGAGTGGCGCCGCTTTGCGGCACAGCGCCGGACACACCCAGCCTGTCTATGGCCCGCCCCGGTTGAGCACCGCGCGCAATCATAGGCCGGGCTCTTCGAACGCCCCGGCTTTTACGCGCCTGAGTCGGCACCCGGTGCAGGAGCCTTCTAAAACCATAGCCGGCCCGACCTCATACGGCAACCAATCGCCAAGTGAATCAGCCGCGAGGGGCCGACCGCAACGGCCAACAAGTGAATTGGCGAGGGTGGACTTGGCCATCTCTCAAGCAAGGACGGCGCGGTTCGCTCCGCTTCCCAGGCGGCGCTGCGGCCGCATTGAACAGCCCTGTTGGGCGATCAGTCTCGGGCTGCCGACGAATCAGCACTCGACAGTGGCGTGATAGAGCGCCGGGGTCATCTCAACGCCCAACTGCTGCAACGTCGGCTTCATGTGCGTGCGTTCGCACTGGTTGCAACTATGCGTAGATTGGCATCTGCCTTTCGTGCCTCATCGACCCAGAACTGCCCATCACCTATGTGATCAACGTGGAAGTGCGAATACAGGATCGCCGTCACCGGCAGCGGCGTCACCTCGCGAATCGCCTGGAGCAGCTGCGCGCCGCGTCCATGGAAGGCATCAAACAGAAGAACACCCTTGTCGCCCACATAAAAAGTGGTCGCATAAAAGAGGCTCTGGAAGAAGTAGCCGCGGTCCGTTAGACGCTGTGAGACATACGGTTCCTTCATGTTGCGCGTGAACAGCTGGCTGATCTTCTCCCCGGCCCTGATTGCCGTCGTCGCCGAGGGCTCGATGTATCGGGCGTCGACGGTTGATACCGCTTCCTGCGGTGGGTGATTGAGCAAAGACCGGGTTCATCGACCCGACCGCCATAATTGCCAAAAGCCGCTTCATGCCAGCCTTCAATGTGAGAACACCACGGTGTCCCTGGCCGAAATCGACGGGGACCACTTACAGAATGTCCCGATGTTCGACAACCTTGCCGCCGCTATGCCAGCAGGGCACCATAAATGGCCGCAGATGAGGGATTATCCTTGCGTCCTTGCTTGAACCATCGGCGCTGCGGGATTACATGCGATGGCCGCCGGAAAGCTGGCGCGCCGAAAAATCATCGAGGGAAGAACTGTATGCCACACGCTACTCGAATGCCCGCGATCTTCTTCGGCCACGGCAATCCGATGAACGCGGTTCAAGATAACGCCTATACCCGCCGTTGGGCGGCGCTCGGCGCTGCGCTACCGCAGCCCAGGGCGGTGCTGTGCATCTCCGCGCATTGGTATGTGCCCGCGGCCGCGGTCACGGCCAACGCGCAACCGCGCACCATCCACGATTTCGGCGGATTTCCGCGCGAGCTGCATGAAGTGCAATATCCCTCGCCGGGAGCGCCCGATCTGGCTGCGCGTGTCGCGCAGCTGTTGGCCTCTGTGCCGGTTGGGCTCGATCAAGGCTGGGGTTTGGACCATGGAACTTGGTCGATTCTCGTGCACATGTATCCCAACGCGAACATCCCCGTGATCCAGCTGAGCATCGACGAAACCAAGGAAGCAAGCTGGCATTACGAGGTCGCCCGGCAGCTCGCGCCGCTGCGCGATGAAGGAGTGCTCATAATCGGCAGCGGAAATCTCGTTCATAATCTTCACACCTATTCCTGGGGCCGGCACGAGGCCGAGCCATACGACTGGGCGGTGCGCTTCGAAACGATGGCGCGCGAGCTGCTTCTCGCAGGGAACTTCGCGCCGCTGGTGGCTTATGAAACGCTGGGACGGGATGCGACGCTGTCCGCGCCGACACCGGAGCACTACCTGCCGCTGATTTACGTGCTGGCGCAGCACCACAAGCACGAGCCGGTCAGCTTTCCGGTCGAGGGTTTCGATGGCGGCTCCATCTCGATGCTCGCCGTCCAGCTCGGTTGACGCCACAACGCCCCGCGGGGGCTTCATCGCCGCGGTGAAGGCGGCCGGCGTGCCGCGGTGCCTATAGTTGTCAGCACACAGAGAGAACGGGATTTGGACAGCTTCATGAGCCGCCCGACTCAAGGAGGTACGCAAGGTTATCTCGTCACACGCGCGTCAGGCGGAGGAGCTGCTAAGTTGTCATTACGGTAAACACTCTGCGGGCCAGATTCGGCTTTTTTGCCACCTTAAGGAGATCCACATGAGCTGCTATAAGATCGCCCTCGTAATCGGCAGCCTGCGCAAGGAGTCTTTCAACCGCCAGTTGGCTAACGCCGTTGTGAAGCTGGCACCTTCGGAGTTCTCCTTCCACGACCTGCAAATCGACGACTTGCCGCTCTACAACCAGGACCATGATGAGAATCAGGCCGATTCCGTCAAGCGGCTGAAAGCTGAAATCTCGGTTGCACAGGGCCTTCTATTCGTCACGCCCGAATACAACCGCGCGCTACCGGGCGTACTCAAGAATGTGATCGACAACGCCTCGCGCCCTTATGGCCAGAATGCCTGGGCCGGCAAACCCGCCGGTGTCATGGGTGCTTCCATTGGCACCATCGGCACGGCGGCGGCCCAACAGAATCTGCGCAATGTGCTCGCCTACCTGGATGTGCCTACACTGGGCCAGCCGGAAATGTTCATCCATGTTAAAGAGGGTTTGTTCGACGATGCCGGCAACATTGGGGCAGGCAGCAAGGAATTCTTCCAGAATTGGATGGACCAGTATGTTGCCTGGGTGAGGAAGTTCTCCGGCTGAGTTACCGAGAACCTGACCCGGGGCTCGACGGCGCTAAAGCCTACGCGTGCGATGTAACGCGCGAAGTCGAGGTCGCATCGACCTTCAAGCGCGTCCGCGAGGATCTCGGCGAGGCGCAGGTGCTTGTCTACAACGCTGGGGCCGGCACCTGGGGCGACATCGAGAGCATCACTCCCGCAGCGTTCGAGTCCACGTGGCGGGTCAACGCCCTCGGCACGCTGCTGGCGGCCCAGCAGCTCATCCCGGCGATGAAGCGCAGCGCCAAGGGCAGCATCATCCTGATCGGCGCCACCGCATCGCGCCGGGGCATCGCGCGAACCGCTGCCTTCGCGCCCGCCAAGGCGGCCCAACGCAGCCTGGCCGAATCCATGGCCCGCAACCTGTGGCCGGTGGGAATTCACGTGGCCCTCGTGATCATCGACGGTGTCGTCGATCTGGAGAGGACCCGCAAGGCCATGCCGGACAAGCCCGATAGCTTCTTCGTCAAGCCCGACGATGTCGCCACCACGGTTTATTGGCTGAGCCAGCAGCCGCCGTCGGCCTGGGCCTTCGAGGTCGAAGCCCGGCCGTTCGCCGAGACCTGGTAGCGCGGCGCCGGCGTCCTCTGCTCACCCGTTTGACCACCGGCGCCGCCGGTAAGCCTCACGCCGTGGCGTACCGCGCCAGCAAGATCCGCCATACGCCTGTTGCGATCAGGGAGAACCCGGTCAGCAGGCCGATGAACGCCAGCGCTCAACCGCCCTTACATGGATATCGGCTTCCTCCAGATGATCAGAAAAGAGGGGCGGATGTCTCGCCGCCTTGTTTATGGGCGAGATGCTGACGGCGAGCGCCATGCAGCACTTCGAGGCCGATATCGCCAAGGCCGTTGTCCTGACCCTGTTCATTCCCCTCTTCTGTAACGGGTCTCGGGAACGAGCCTGCACTGGTGCCGACGTCGGCCGGCCGTCGTGACAAAGCCCGGAAACTCCAGCTCCGAGTGTTTCAAAGATCGATCCCGGCTCACAAGGCCGACATATTCCATTGTAATAGTCTCCCCGAAGGGAACAGCACAAATAGGTACTAAAGTATAGTGATGTGATAGTACTCGCTGATCAAGAGGAGGAGCCTCGCGTGAGTGCGACACGAATCATCATTATTGGCGGCGGATTTGCCGGCGTGCGGTGTGCCAGGACCCTGCGCAAGCGGTTGCCCCCTGACACGTGCGAGATCATCCTCTTCGACCGGGAAAATTCCATGGTCTATTATCCGCTGCTGGCCGAAGTAGCCGGCGCCACGATCCGCCCCGACTCGGTGGCGACGCCCCTGCGGCAGCTGTTGCCCACAGTTCGCTGCCGGAACGAAGAGGTGCGCCGGATCGAGCTATCCGCCTCCGAGGTGGAATACGAAGGCTATGATGGCCGCCTGCGCCGAATGGGGTTCGACCACGCGGTGATCGCCTGCGGTTCTTCCGTCAACCTCAATCTCGTGCCCGGTATGGCCGACCACGCGTTCCCGCTGAAGTCGGTGGGAGATGCCATCGCGTTGCGGTTTCACGTGATGGAGCAGCTCGAAAAGGCCGAGGTCTGCGACGATCCGAAACGGCGGCGCTGGTATCTGTCGTTTGTAATTGTTGGCGGTGGATTCAGCGGGGTGGAGGTAGCCGGCGAGCTCAATGATCTGGTTCGCGCCAGCCTACGGTTCTACAGCAATTTCACGGCCGGCGATGTGACCGTGACCTTGGTGCATGCTCGTGATCAGATTCTGCCCGAGGTCGGTCCCGCTCTTCGCGACTTTGCTCGAACGAAGATGGAAAAGGCCGGCATTCGCTTCATCCTGAAAGCGCGAGTCGTCGGGGCCACTGTTGACGGAGTCGGACTCGAGGACGGGCGGATGGTCTCAGGCGCCACGATCGTCTGCACCATGGGGACGACAGCGGTGCAATTGGTCCAGTGGTTGGACGCACCCAAGGAGAAGGGACGCTTGGTCATCGATCCGGACATGCGGCTGAAGGGGACCCCGAATGTCTGGGCGGTCGGCGACTGCGCCCTGATTGTCAATGCGTACGACGGACAGCCGGCGCCGACAACCGGCCAATTTGCCGAAAGCCAGGGGCGGCAGATTGCCGAGAATATTATCCGCGTTCTGGATGGCCAACCCACCGCAGCATTCTCCTACAAGCCATTGGGCGTGCTCTGCGGAATTGGAGAACGGAACGCTGTGGCTGAAATTCTGGGTGTCCGATTGTCGGGATTTCCGGCTTGGTGGCTGTGGCGGACGGTCTATCTTTGGAAGTCACCCTCCTGGTCTCGCCGGGTCAAGCTGGCTTTCGATTGGGCCTGGGAACTGCTGTTTCCAAGGGATCTCGGACATGCGCGCACCAACCAAACCGAACGAATCAGCAGGGCACACTATCGGCCCGGCGATGACATCTTTCTCGAAGGAACCCCCGGCAGCCATTTCTATGTGATCGATCGAGGCGAAGTGGAGATCCTGCGCCGTGATGAGAAGGGATGCCCGAACGACATCGTGGACGTCCTGGGTCCCGGCGAATTCTTCGGGGAGATGGCGCTCCTCGACGACCAACCGCGCAGAGTGAGCGCCAGAGCCCGCACGGCAGTGGACGCCTTGGTCATGGGCAAAGATGTGTTTTCGCGAATCTCCGGTTCCCTGGCCCCTTTCCGCCTGTTGCTGACACAGGCGCTCAGATGGAAGCATGCAAAGCTCAGCCCGCGCATTCACCAAGCGTGGCAAGCCATCCAGCTGCAGCCCCTTTCAGCGTTTGTGGACGCGATCCCCGCGCACCGGCTTTCACCGCAGGGCACCTATGAAGATGCCGTGCGCCTGTTTGACGAACATGCCTTGGAATTCCTGTGTGTCCTCGATCAGAATGAATGCCTGCAGGGAGCCGTGACGAGGACGGAGCTGTTCGGAGCCTTTGAACAGGGAAAAGGACCGGCGACCAAGGTCGAGGCGTTCATGTCGAGCAATGCGATGATGGTCACGCCGGACGTGTCGCCGCTGACCGCGGCGGAACTGATGCACAAGCATGCTGTCGATTGGATGCCGGTGGTGGAGGACAAAGACGTCCGGCGTCTGATTGGAGTGATTCGGTCCGAGCGAATGCTCCGCAGTCTGGTCGTGCAGATGGCTGATCGTTGAAGGAAACGGCAACCCGCCATTCACATTACTTTAAAGACAACCCTTTAGCGCTGACGCGCTCGGCGCTATCCCTCCCCGCTTTGAAGGACTTAATTGCGGGTGAGGTGACAGAACGGCTGAGACGAGCTACGGTTAAAGCAGCCTAGATCGAGGCGTTGTGTTTGCGGGCAGCCGCTTTAAGCATATTAGCATGGGCGAGCAATTATCTGGCCTGCAGGTGGCCCGGCGATCCAGCCGAGATAGACACGCACAGCAGCCCTAGCACATCGAAAACCACCCCGTCGATCGTCCTTGGGCCGACGATGGCTAGCAACGCGAGGCTCGCCCAGACCACGTCGCCCACCAGGCGGCCGCAGAGGAATCCGGCGCCGGCCCGCCGGCCCTGAACCGCGCCGATGCCGAGCAACGCGAGAACCGCCAGTCCGGGCGTCAGGATATACGTGGGCGCCGCCGGGCTGGCGGCAATGAGAACGGAGATTCCCATCACCGGATCGCCCAAGGTATGGTCGAAGCAGATGGCAAATTCTGAAGCCTGAACAGCACCGGTTGGCATGAGCGTGCTTTCCAGTCTGGACGTGCGGATCCTTGATAGTCCTGCTGGTGCCAAACGAGCTGTGCCTCAGCAGATTTATGCGCTATACTGCACAGTGAAAGTTGTAAAGCGCACAACCTGAATCGTGAACCCCACATCACCACTGACTAAAGAGGCCCCTGAGGCGCTGGGCGCCGGCGTGCACGGGCAGGTGCCGCCTACGCCGCTCGGACTGCGCCAGCAAGCCTTGGAGACAGCGCTCACCAAATGGAAGGACGACCGGCGCCGACGCGTGGCCGCCAAGGCCGTCGTGATGGTCCTCGGCGACTGGAAGCTCTCCGCGGCCAACAAGCTACGCCTGCTGGGGCTCTCGCGCTCTTCGCGCGGCCAGCTTTCAGGCTATGCCAGTGGTGAGACGCCGTTGCGGCCAACCGAGGATGCCTGGCGCCGGGCGAGCGGGCTGATCGCTATTGATCGCAACCTGCGCGTATTCGCGCCGCGGAACCCCGAGTGGCGCAATGCGTGGGTGCACTCCTCGGTACGTGGCCTCGATGGAGAGCGTCCCATCGAAATCATGTTGATCGATGGTATCGGTGGCATCGACCGCATCCGCCGCTACACGGCCTCGATGATCCACAGGTAGGCGGCGGGCTTTGGAAGAGAAGGCGCTCTTTCGCAGCCTGCTTGCGCACTCCAAAAATCTCACAGAAGCCGTCTGGAGAGGACTTCCGGCACTGCCGGAGCTCGATGCGCTTTTCGGTTCAGCCCGCACTGCGCCGCCACGCGCCAAAGACCCGGATGAGCAGGCCGTCCTCGACGAGCTCGCCAACGAGCCCGATGCCTTGGAGCAGGGGCTGCCCGCTGAGCAGTATGACGTTCTCTATAATGCCGCCATCCGCTTCCCGTTCGAGCACTGGTTCCCTAGCCGATTCAGCGATGGCCGGCGTTACGGTGTGTGGTACGCCGCCCGCGAGCGTCGCACCGCCGTGCGCGAGTGCGCTCAAGGGCTGGTGCGGGAATGGCTAGGCGCGACCAATACGCTAGCGCCCGGATCTCCGCAGCCACTCTGGCAGAAGCGTTATCTGGTGCGCGTACTCTGCGACACTTTGCTTGCGGATTTGATTCATACCGCGCTTGCCATCCAATGGCGCGAGGCGCTCACCGACGACGATCATGCCTTCTGCCAGCGCCTCGGTGCCGAGGCCGTGCATCAGGTCCCCGGCGTGCTTTATCCATCTGCGCGCGAGCGTGGCGGGCAATGTCTTGGGGTCTTTAATGAACAGCTACTGTCGAGTCCGGAACTAGTGGCAGGTATCGACCTGCGATTGAACCTCCGCAACTCGGCGCTACACCTCACGGCAGATGACGCCGAATGGCGCATCCTACAATACCCGACGGGATGACTGCAGTGAAGGCGTCAGTCTTTTCCAATCCAGAAATGAGCCTGAACAGCACGGTTGATTGAGCGAGTCAGGCAGCCCGAGTTCAAAGTTGGTTGATGGATTTGAACAGCTTGTCTCGCTCAGCATTGAGCTGGCGCATTACCCTTCAGATTGTAGAATTTTTCGATGCAATCGACGCGATCGAGCTGCATTCAGGCGGTACCAGCCGACTCCTCGCCGAACCACTCCGGTGGCGCACATGCGATCATGTAGTCGCCACGGCCGAGCTTATCGTTGCCGACGCGCTACGTTACGGGTGTCTACCCATATATGAGCGATAACCCGAGCGTACCCAGGCTCGGCAACGGGTTATTCTGCTCACAGAACAATAAGGCCGCGGGTACGGTATCCGGTGCTGCTGGCCGATCACCACGGTTCGCCGCGTCCACAACCGTGGATCCCTACTATGAAACTGCGTTTCAGACGAAGACGACCGGACGACCTGGAAACCCTGCACCCGGCCTATTTCGCGCTGGTCATGGCCACCGGCATCGTCGCTATCGCCACTGACTTGCATGGCGTGCCCTGGGTGCCGGCCGTTTTGTTCTGGCTCAACGCCTTCTTTCTGGTTGGCCTGGTGGCAGCGACGGGCGCGCGCATCCTGCGCTACCCAGGAGCGTTCGCCGCGGACGTGCGCAGCCACAGCCGCGGAGTAGGCTTCTTTACCGTGGTGGCGGCCTTTGGCGTGTTCGGCAACCAGCTTGTGCTGCAGATGGCGGCCGTGGAGCTGGCCATCTTCTTCTGGATTGCGACCGCAGTGCTCTGGCTCGTCGTTATGTATGGCGTGCTGGCCGTGCTGACCATCCAACCAGACAAACCTGGCTTGGCCGATGGCCTCAATGGCGGCTGGCTTGTCAGCGTCGTGGCGACCCAGTCGGTCGCCATCTTGACCGTGTTGATGTTGGCGTCCGGCGTCTGCGTGGGCCTTGCGCAACCGCTCATGTTCATGGCGCTTGTCCTATGGCTCGGCGGCGGCATCCTGTACCTGTGGCTGATGACGCTGATCTTCTACCGTTATACCTTCGTGCGGATGTCGCCGGAGGACCTCGCGCCGCCTTACTGGATCAACATGGGCGCGGTGGCCATCTCCACGCTGACCGGCGCCTTCCTATTGGAACACTCGGCCTTGTCTCCAGTCGTCATGGAGCTTATGCCTTTCGTAAAGGGGCTGACGCTCTCCTGCTGGGCCATAGGGAGCTTGTGGATCCCCCTGCTCGTAATTCTCGGGGTATGGCGTTACCTGATCCGCGGCGTGCCTTTCACCTATGACCCACTCTACTGGGGCGCGGTCTTCCCGCAGGGGATGTATTCCGTATGCACGTATCGCTTGACGAAGGTCCTGGAGGTGCCGTTTTTGATGCCGCTATCGGAGGCGTTCATGATCATCGCCGTGGCCGCTTGGGCGGCGGCCTTCGTCGGATTGGTCGAGAGCCGCCTGAGGCCCACGGTGCGCATTCAATCCTCGAGCTCGGACACCCAATAGTTGTTCGTGCCAATCGACCATGCTCTGTTAGAGACATCAACACTACAAGTTCGCAAACGCTGGGCGAGTGGGAAGACTCGCGTTCCCTGATGTATCGGCTAAACTTCTTATCTGCGCCCGCAGGAGGGGTTAAATCGGCGCCGACGGCGGCAGAGAGGATCAACCGACAGCGTCGGCTGACCGGCATGGGGTGCAGCCGTATTAGCCAAGTGGTGCTCACAGAAACATGGTGAATAGAGGCCAAGGTCAGCCACAGTGAAAGCAGATTGCAGTCTCGAATCCGGCCGGGCTCAGGTAACCTCCGGCGCGACGCTCGCCGTGCTCGCGTTGCTTTTCGTCGGCTCACCCAGCCTCGCCCAGGGGCCCGGCGCAGGGCAGGCGCCGCCGCCGGCGGTTGTCGTGGAGCGGATCGAGGTCCAGGAGGTGAGCGACCCCGACGAGTTCACCGCCCACGTCGAGGCGATCGAATCGGTTGATATCCGCGCGCGGGTGCAGGGCTTTCTGCAAACCGTTGCCTTCGAGGCCGGGGCAGGTCAATCCTTGATGTCTTATGCACGCATCGACGATGCGTCAGTTTGAGTTGAGGAATTGGTTTGCTGGCACCAAGTTAGATTAGGATCGAGTCACGCCACCCAGGAGAGCAAACCATGGCCGGAGCCAGCGCCACCCTACACGAATCCCCCGATGATCTAAAAGCGGAGACCATCGATCGGCATCGTGCCTTCGTCTCACTCATGGAGGAGCTTGAAGCCGTCGACTGGTACAACCAGCGCGTCGATGCCGCCACCGACGAGGAGCTACGAGCCATCCTGGCGCACAACCGCGACGAGGAAAAGGAACACGCGGCGATGGTGCTCGAATGGCTGCGCCGGCGCGATCCGCTGCTCGACGAGCATCTGCGCACCTACCTGTTCACCGAAGGTTCCATTCTGGCCATCGAGGAACAGGCCGGGCCGGTCGAAGCCACCGCTACCGCAGAGGCTCCACCCGATGATTCCCTTGGAATCGGCAGCCTGCGCACGGAGGTGAGCCGATGAACGGGCTATATCGTGATCTCGCGCCCATTACATCGGACGCCTGGGCGGAAATCGACAAGGAGGCCTTGCGGACGTTGAAGAGCTATCTCGCCGCCCGCAAGCTGGTTGACTTCACCGGTCCGCTGGGCTGGACGACGTCGGCTATTAATCTCGGGCGAATGCAGGCGCTATCCGGCGGGCCGGTGCAGCATGTCGAGGCACGGCTGCGCCAAGTGCAGCCGCTGGTCGAGGTGCGCGTGCCCTTCGAGCTCTCCCGCGCCGAGCTGGACACGATCGAGCGGGGTAGCACGAGCGCCGACCTGCAGCCCCTCATCGACGCCGCCCGGTCTGCCGCGCTGGCCGAGGATCACGCCGTGTTTAACGGCTACCCCGAGGCCGGCATTCAGGGTATCGGTGAAACCGCTGCCGGCTCCGCGCTGACTGTCACAACGGACTATCATAAGTACCCGACGGTCGTTGCCGAGGCAATCGAGACTCTACAGACTCGCGGCATCGATGGCCCCTACGCGATTGCCCTGGGGCCGCGCTGCTTTACGGGGCTGCGGCGGACGTTCACCAGTGGCGGCTACCCGGTGGTCGAGCACGTGCGCGGCTTACTGGACGGACCGATCGTCTGGGCGCCGGCGATCGACGGTGCCGT
>JAKDMK010000179.1 GCA_030452365.1 Nitrococcus sp. | reverse complement strand
CGCAGAATGACAGTACGGAACAGTCATCCTGCGCAGAAGGGGGTGAGTAGTTGCCTGCATTCTATTTCGGGGCCGATTAACGCTGGCTGGGTTACGCTTCTTGGCCCTTGTCGGTCTGCTAATGGCGCCCGGAGTGGCCGAAGCCGCCTTCGCCACGCGTGCTGGGATCGAACGCCTGCACGAGCTCGAGCGCGGGTCGAGCGACCGGGATGAAAACGAGCTGCGCAATGCGCTCTCCGGGCTCGATCGTGAATGCTTGCATGCCTCGATTCCAGCAGGAGACAAAGATTTGGCCTTGATAGT
Source organism: Nitrococcus sp. (assembly GCA_030452365.1). Classification (GTDB taxonomy): domain Bacteria; phylum Pseudomonadota; class Gammaproteobacteria; order Nitrococcales; family Nitrococcaceae; genus Nitrococcus. Next base: position 5,284 of record JAKDMK010000179.1, on the reverse strand, counting down.
CGGAATCGATCAGGCCCACCAAGTTGCCGAGCACTATGCCGTGTTTGTGGCCCAACCCCGAGCGCGGCAGGATGAGCGCAGCAAAGCCCGGATCGCCGATGTGCACAGCGATCCCCGTGGCTATCAGCTCCGTCTGACCGGGCTCGAGTGCCAAAGGGGCCTCTATGCAGGCGCGCAGGTCTAATCCCGCCGATCCGTGCGTGGCGTACTCCGGCAACGAGAGCTCAGCCTCGAGCCTAGGATCCAGAATTCGCAGTTGAATCTTGTGCATGATAGCGCTCGCTGATGATCTCGATGAGGCGCCGCGCCACCTCGGCCTTCGGCCCTTGGTCGATGCTTACGTGGCCACCCGCCCAGAGGATCTCCAGGGCGTTTGTCGTGCTCTCAAAGCCCAGACCCGGCCGTCCGACCCAGTTGGCGGCGATCATATCGAGCCGTTTGTTCCGGCGCTTGCCCTCGGCATGCTCCAACAGGCCATGGGTCTCTGCGGCAAAGCCCACCGTGAACGGTCGCCCGGACTCGAGTGCCGCAACCGCTTGCAGAATATCGGGGTTTCGTATCAGACGTAAGCTAATGGCCGCCTCCTGCTTTTTGATCTTCTCGGCGGGTGGCGCTTCGGGGCGGTAATCGGCGACCGCGGCCGCACCAATAAAGATATGGCAGCCCTCAATATGCTGCATGACCGTTTCATACATCTGCTCGGCGCTTTCCACATCCAGCCGCTCGATACCCGCTGCCAGTGGCTCCGCCGAGGGTCCGGCAACCACGATTACCCGCGCACCGGCCTCGCGGGCGGCGGCGCCGAGGTCAAAGCCCATGCGTCCGGAGCTGCGGTTACTGATAAAGCGCACCGGATCGATCGCCTCGCGTGTTGGCCCGGCGGTGATCATGACAGTGCACCCGCTCAATGGGCCTTGCGCGTAGAAGCGGCACAATTGCGCGACCAGTGCCGTCGGTTCCAGCATGCGCCCCGTACCCACCTCGCCGCAGGCTTGATCGCCATGGCCGGGACCCAGCATGCGCACGCCGCGCGCCTCGAGCTGTGTTCGGTTCGCCTGGGTTGCCGCGTTGGCCCACATGACCTGGTTCATGGCCGGTGCGAGAACGATGCGGGCGTGTGTAGCGAGGCACAAGGTGGCGAGCAGATCATCGGCATGGCCGTGGGCGAGCCGCGCCATGAAATCCGCGCTGGCAGGCGCCACCAGAACCAAGTCAGCCCAGCGGGCGAGCTCGATATGGCCCATGGCGGCCTCACTGGCCGGATCGAGCAGATCGTAATGCACCGGCTTGCCGGTGACTGCCTGAAACGTCATTGGGCGAACGAACGCCATGGCGGCGCTGGTCATGACGGTGCGCACCTCGGCGCCGGCCTCCCGCAGCCGTCGTGCCAGATCGGGACTTTTGTAGGCCGCGATGCCGCCGGTGATAGCGAGCAGAATATGGCGTCCGGCAAGGACAGACATAGTGGTGATGCTCTCGATCGGATATTCCGACTGTATAGATTACCGAAAAATCCGATTATGAATCACTTGTAAGTACAAATCCTTGCACCGCAATCTTTCAGTGTGCCGTGCCAAGGCCCGGGGTGACAATGTTCTGCTAACGTCCGTATATTGGTGCCAGTGCAGCGGATCTGGTCGCTCGCAATGCTGGCCTTGTCCGGTCAATCACATGACCCTTGGGGCGAGGTGCGGGCGCTGAGCAATCGAGTGTAGAATCGACGCGACGTCTTACAAGCAATTGGTGACAGGGAGGTCGCCATGGCAATTACTGATTGGCCTATGGCCGAACGGCCACGGGAGAAGTTGCTGCTGCGTGGTGCGCAGGCGCTGTCCGATGCCGAGTTGCTGGCCATTTTCCTGCGTACCGGGCGTCCCGGGCAGACCGCGGTGGATTTGGCGCGTATGTTGCTCACCGAGTTCGGTGGTCTGCGTGCTCTGTTGGAGGCGGACTTGGAGCGTTTCTGTGCCCACTGTGGATTGGGGCCAGCCAAGTTCGCCCAGCTGCAGGCCGTTCTGGAGATGGGGCGGCGTCATCTTGGGGAGCGGCTGCAGCGCGGTGACGCCTTCGCCAGCCCGGAGGATACTCGGCGCTTTTTGCAGAGCCGGCTGCGAGGCTACCCCTGCGAGGTTTTTAGCTGCCTGTTCCTTGACAACCGCAATCGCCTAATCGCCTTTGAGGAGTTATTTCGAGGCACGATCGATGCCGCCAGTGTCTATCCCCGGGAGGTTGTTCGGCGGGCCTTGGAACGCAACGCCGCGGCGCTGATTGTCGCCCACAACCATCCCTCGGGCGTAGCGGAGCCGAGCCGCGCCGATATCTTGTTGACCAAGCGGTTGCGCGATGCGCTCGCGCTGGTCGACGTACGGTTGTTGGACCACTTCGTTGTGGGCGACGGCGAAGTCATCTCGCTTGCCGAGCGCGGGCTGATGTAGGCTTTTACGGGTTATGCGCGCCTTTCGTGATCGAAACAGCCGCCGTTGGGACGCCGTCGTGGGACGTGAATCCTACGGTATTCAGGTGCTCTTGTTCTTGCCCGAGGGTGGCGGGGAGATGCGTAAGGCGGTCATGGTTTCGATCACCCGACTGGAGGCGCATCGGGAGCTCGATGCCTTGACTGATGCCGAGCTCTGCGAGCGCCTCGACCGCTCCCAGCCCTGGGATTCAGATACGCTGTTTCCGGACTGAGCATCAGCCGATGCTGGGCATCTCCGCAAGTGCCCAGATGCTGCTAACGGCAAATGGCGTTACGCTGGAATGGAAGCTGCTCTCAGGGCGCGACTACCATGCTCTGCACCGCGAGAATCCCGCTTTCGGCTTCGAGCCCGAGCTCGCCGATACCTGTGTTGTCTGGCATCCGTATCAGGGTCTGCCGGCGGTCACGGTGCTTGCGAACGGTCGCTACTGGCACGAGCTCACCTGGATGGACGCCAAAATCGGCGATTGGGTGGTCACGCCGCGCATCGGCAAGCCGGTTGAGATCCAGGCGCTCTGGCTGAACGCGCTGCGGGTCGGTCGCGAGCTGGCGGGCGAATGGGGCGAGCTGTTCGGCCGTGCGCCGATGCCGCCGTCTGACGGAATCCAAGGGAGTACATCGATATGCCGCAAACCCAGCAAACTTTGTCCCAGGCCGAGCGTACTCGGCTAGCCGAGGATGCCCGCGGCGAGGTGTCATGGAAACGCTGGGGGCCGTATCTCAGCGAGCGCCAGTGGGGCACCGTGCGTGAGGACTACAGCCCGCACGGCACCGCCTGGGATTACTTCTCACACGATCAGGCGCGCTCGCGCGCCTATCGCTGGGGTGAAGACGGCATCGCCGGCATCAGCGACGATGAGCAGCGCCTTTGCTTCGCGCTGGCGCTTTGGAACGGCGAGGATCCGATCCTCAAAGAGCGTCTGTTCGGGTTGACCAATGGTGAGGGCAATCATAGCGAAGACGTCAAGGAGCTCTACTATTATCTCGATGCCACGCCTACCCACTCGTACTTGAAGTACCTCTACAAATACCCGCAAGCGCAGTTCCCCTACGGCCGGTTGGTCGAGGAGAACCGCCGGCGCGGGCGGGATCAGCCCGAGTTCGAGCTGATTGACACCGGCGCCTTCGACGAAGGGCGTTATTTCGACGTGTTCGTCGAGTACGCCAAGGCAGGGCCCGAGGATATCCTGGTGCGGATCACCGTCCACAACCGCGGACCGCGGGCAGCGACCCTGCACCTCCTGCCGCAGCTTTGGTTTCGCAACACCTGGTCCTGGTATACAAACGCCGGCCGGCCGGAGCTGCACATGGCTCACGACGGCTCGATTGCCGCGCATCTAAAACGCCTGGGCGAATACCGCCTCTATACCGAGGGCGGGCCCAAACTGCTGTTCACCGACAACGACAGCAACTTAAAGCGGCTGTTCGGCGTCGAGGGCAATGCGGGACATTATAAGGATGCCTTCCATGAGTATCTGATTCATGGTCGCAACAAAGCGGTGAGCGCCGAGCATCTGGGCACCAAGGCCGCAGCCCATTATCGCCTGGAAATCGGGGCCGGTGCTGCCGCGAGCGTGCGGTTGCGCCTTCGGCAGGGAGCGGTTGCCGCGCCGTTTTACCCGTTCGAGTCGGTGTTCGAGCAGCGTTTGGCTGAAGCCGATGCGTTCTACGGCGAGCTGCAGTCCGAGCTAGTCGCGCCGGATGCGAGAAGAGTCCAGCGCCAGGCGTTCGCGGGCATGATCTGGAACAAACAGTTTTACTTCTACGACGTCTCGAAGTGGCTTGATGGCGATCCGGCCCAGCCGGCACCGCCGCAAAGCCGCCGCTTTGGCCGCAACGCCGAATGGCGGCACCTCAACAATCGCGATATCCTCTCGATGCCGGACAAATGGGAATATCCCTGGTATGCCGCCTGGGACCTCGCCTTCCACTGCATCCCACTCGCGCTCGTAGACGCCGAGTTCGCCAAGCACCAGCTCGTGCTACTGACGCGAGCATGGTATCTGCATCCGAACGGTCAGGTGCCGGCTTACGAATGGGCCTTCTCTGATGTCAACCCGCCGGTGCATGCATGGGCCGCCTGGCGGGTATTTCAGATTGACCGCAAGCAGCGCGGCGACGAAGGCGATCTCCTCTTTCTCGAACGCATCCTGCACAAGCTGCTGCTCAACTTTACCTGGTGGGTCAATCGCAAGGACGCGGGCGGCCACAATATCTTTCAAGGTGGTTTTCTCGGGCTCGACAATATCGGCGTGTTCGACCGCAGCGCGCCGCTGCCGACCGGTGGCTACATCAACCAGGCGGACGGCACCGCCTGGATGGCGATGTATTGTCTGAACCTCATGCGCATGGCCATCGAGCTAGCTCGTCACAACCCCGCCTACGAGGACATCGCAACCAAGTTCTTCGAGCACTTCCTCTACATCGCCGAGGCTATGACCAATATGGCCGGCGCGGGCATCGGGCTTTGGGACGAGGAGGATCAGTTCTACTACGATGAATTGTACTTGCCTGGGGGGCACATCGTGCCGTTACGGGTACGCTCGATCGTCGGTCTGATCCCGTTGTTCGCGGTCGAAACGCTCGAACCCGAGCTGCTCGACGAGCTGCCGAAGTTCAGTGCCCGCCTCGAGTGGTTTTTGCGCTACCGTCCGGATCTTGCGCGGCTGGTATCGCGTTGGCACGAACCCGCGCTGGGCGAGCGCCGTTTGTTGTCGCTGCTGCGCGGCCACCGCATGAAGCGGCTTCTTAGGCGTCTGCTGGATGAGTCCGAGTTTCTCTCGGACTACGGCGTGCGGGCGCTGTCCA
>JAKDMK010000623.1 GCA_030452365.1 Nitrococcus sp. | reverse complement strand
TCTCTGGCGCCTATGGTACAGATATCAGTTGACCAGGGAGTCTAGCCATGAAAGGTGACAAGAAAGTTATTGACTATCTGAACCGGGTGTTGACCAACGAGCTCACGGCCATCAACCAGTATTTTCTGCATGCCCGCATGTACAAGAACTGGGGGCTGAGCGAGCTTAACGAGCACGAGTACAAAGAATCCATCGATGAGATGAAACATGCCGATAGTCTCATCGAGCGAATGTTGTTTCTCGAAGGGCTACCAAACCTGCAGGACCTCGGTAAGCTGCTGATCGGCGAGAAGCCGAAGGAGATGCTGGAGCTGGATCTCAAGCTCGAGCGGGAGGCAGTGCCTTTGCTGCGTGAGGCCATCAAACATTGCGAATCGGTGCACGACTACGTCACCCGTGAGCTGTTCGAGGATATTCTCGAGGGCGAGGAAGAGCACATCGACTGGCTCGAAACCCAGCTCGATCTGATTGGCCGGATCGGTCTTGAAAACTACCTCGCAGAAAAAATGTAGAACATCTCGACGCGGGCTGGACAGAGGGGTCCGATATTGGTCGGGCCCCTTTTTGCGTTGAGCGCCGGGTAAGGCGCGCCGGGCGTTTGAACTGCATCCGCTGGCGTTACGCTGCCTGCCTCGCGCCTGCTGCAATGCCGCGATCAATGCTAGGATGAGCCACATCATGATCGCTTTGAGTCCAAGGCTTGGGAGGCGCGATGCCATCACCGCAGGAGCGCGAGCCCGCGCGGCGTTTGCTCGAATTCATCGATGACTGTCCATCGCCGTGGCATGCGGCGGCGCGGATTACGGACGCTTTGGCGGCGGCGGGATTTGTCGTGCTCGATGAGACGCAAGCCTGGGATCTGCGGCCCGGCAAGGGGTATTACCTTGTCCGCGGCGGCGCGTCGGTCATCGCCTTTCGCCTCGGCACGCATCCGCTGCAGGGCGGCGGGCTGCGGATGATCGGGGCGCATACGGATTCGCCGGGGCTGCGGGTAAAACCGGCCGGCGCGCGCATTCAAGGCGGCATGGCCATGCTCGGCGTGGAGGTCTATGGCGCTCCGATCCTCGCGAGTTTCGCGGATCGCGATCTGACGCTTGCCGGTCGGGTGCTGGTGCAGACCGAGTCGGGCTTGGAACAGCGGCTTTATCGGCACCCTAGCGCGCTGGTGCGCCTGCCCAACCTCGCGATTCACATGAACCGCAATGTCAACGAGGAGGGGCTGCGCTTTGATCCGCAGGAGCAGCTGCCGCTGATTCTTGAATACAGCGAAACGCCGCAGACGCCGTCGCCGGACCGATTCAGGGAACGGCTCGCCGGGTGGCTTGATGTCGCACCGCGGAGCCTGCGCTCTTGGGAGCTGGTGGTGGCGGACACACAGCCCGGCGCCTTCTTCGGCCCGGCCGAGGAGTTCATCGCGAGCAGCCGGCTTGACAATCTGGCCTCCTGCCACGCGGCCTTGGAAGCATTGTTGGCGGTGGAACCCGCTGCCGGCGTATCGCTGATCGCCTGCCTCGATCACGAGGAGGTCGGCTCGGAGAGCTACCAGGGTGCCGCCGGGCGCTTCCTGCCGGATACGCTGGAGACGATCCGCGCGTCCCTTGATGTCGAGCCTGTGGCGCTGCGGCGTGAGCTTGCCAGTGGCTGGTTGTTGAGCGCGGATATGGCACACGCCTACCACCCCAATTTTGCGGC
>JAKDMK010000622.1 GCA_030452365.1 Nitrococcus sp. | reverse complement strand
AATATAGGGTAGCTCAGCAGCGATCAAACGCCATTGGACTTTAGTCGTATAGGCTTGCGCTGCAAGCTCACCCCATCAAACCTACCGAGCTGATCCGCCAAAGACGCGGGCTCAGCGCGGGAACAATAGCGTCAATTGCGCGCGTAGACCCCAGCCCTCGGCGCTGTTATCAGGTGACTCCGCCCAGTAGCGCGCACCGAGGCTGAGCTGAATCGGCACACGCCCCAGCTTGAGCAACTGCGCCACCTGAGCGTTGATGGGCACCGACCAGCTCTTCGCTTCCCAGTCGTAGGCCGACTCCGTATTGAGCGTGAACGTCGTACTGGTTCGGGTGATGTAGGCGAGAAACGGCTGCATGAAGGTTCGGTCGATGTCGGCGCGGTCGTCATCGCCCGCCACCGACCAGACGTGATTGACCAGTGCCCCGTAAGTCCATGGCCCTTTCTGCTTGAGGGCGACCGCCGTCGGCCCCAGGCCAAATTTTTCTTCGCCCAGCGTGTCCTCCGTGGCCGTGGGCAGAAGCTCCACGGGCCCCACACCCCAAATCCACCCGCCGGCGGTCGGCGCCTTGGGCGAGAAAAACTGGCTTGCGGTCACGTCGCCAAGGCCTGAGTCACTGCTGCCGGTCGTTGGAATATCGTCTATATGGATCACGGGAACGATCGTGCGCGTGATCAAATTCCAGTCGCTGCTCAGACTCAGCGGAATGACCGGTTGGATATTGAGCTGGCTCTTCGAGCCCTTCTCATTCGGGCCGTAGTTGTCGTCGTAGTTGTACTGAAAAGGCACGCTGATAAGGGATGCAATCGGGTTGGCGAGTTTCTTGGCCAGACCGGTCGAACTTTCGTCCTGAGCCACGGCATTACCTGCCGGCCCAGCCAATGCGGCAGCGAATGCAACGCTAATGCAAAGACGTGTCTTGCTCATTAGTTTTCTCCCAAGTTATGTGGGCGGACAAACATGACTTCGCTGCGCTGCGCAGAGAAGGCTGCACCAAAACGCACGGAGGACTCCGGGGTGATATTCCTGGCCCCGGATCGGACCTGATTCAGGCCAATACGGCGCATGCCAGAGCGCTCCGCCAAAGCCGCCGACGAATCCGAGGTGCGTCACGTCGACCTCAATACCCCTATCGGCTTCCGCGTTGTAGTGGCGATCGCGATATTTTCTTCTCCCTTAACTGATCGGGAACGCAATAGCTCATTGATAAGGCATTTGCGCGGTTATGCCTATTGGACCTTGGTCCTATCGGGGTTCGCGGTCACCGGTTCGAACGACTCGCCCGCGCGAGACACCAATACTGCGGCTATTGGCCAAGCCCCTGATGAATGCACCGGCTGCGCCGCGTAGGCGGCGAGCTCCCTCGATGTCCTCGGCGCGTACGCCTATTGGACCAAGGTCCAATATCGGTGTGCGGCTGAACGCGCTAGGGTTCTGGCGGTAGTAGGTGGCAACGCCACCGTCGAGCCTGGCGCTGCCGCTCCGGCGCTTTCAGCAACATCGCTGCAACCAGGACAAGAGGAATACATCGCCATGAGAATCCCAGCGTTCGGAAAGGCCGCCTGCGCGCTTGCGCTGCTATTGTTGTTGCCGTTGGCGGCGGCGCATGGCGAGGGCGCCACCAAGGTCTCCGCGCAGGAGATGCAGCAGATCGCCGAGGAAGGCTACATCTACGGCCTGCCCATCGTGATGA
>JAKDMK010000621.1 GCA_030452365.1 Nitrococcus sp. | reverse complement strand
GGCGACCACGTCACCTGGAACTCGGAAGCCGGCCAGGTCAGCGGCACGATCGTCAAGGTGCACACCAGCGATTTCCAGTACAAGGGCCACACACGTCGCGCCTCCGAGGACGAGCCGCAATACGAGATCAAGAGCGACAAGACGGATCATATTGCCGCTCACAAGGAGGGCGCGCTGTCTAAGAGCGAGTGACGGCGTAGCGCGCATGTCGAGCTTTTCCCGTAGGGCATTCATCGCAGCCGGCTGCGAACTTCGTGCGTGATCAAACGCGTGTGCTCTTGCAGTCACAGCACCAGCGCCGCCTCGCCGTCATCGGCGATTGGGTAAGTCACCTGCGCAATGCCTGGGGTTTTGATGCGGTCGAAGAACATTGGCTAGCCTCCCGGCCCTGGTCGGTACGCTCCAGCGGATCTCTCTCCTTAAAAAGACCCCTCTGTGGCCGTGTTCGTTCCCGATTGAAGCGCGATAACTCATCGCTCGGCGGTGCGCCCAACGCGGTTCTGCTGGCGTCGAAACCCAAACCGGCCAATTGTGGTCAGGCCACATGGAATAGGCCAGAAGAACCCACATCAGTTTGCGCCCGAATCGGAGCAGGAGGGATTCATGGCAGAAGTTGTCCCGGTCGAACACATGCTTGGCTTCCAAGATTCGGCCAAGCCAACGTTACTGTCGTTGTCCATCCACACTCCCCGCCAGCGATCGACCCGAGGCTTTCCCTACTTGAGCCTGACAAACAGCTGACCGCTTTGGGTGTGTGCGCCCTACGCGCAGTCCCGTGCTATAGTCGTTTGGCGTATTATGCGGTCGTTATCACTCGGAGCACCCAATTATGAACGATGAGATGGTAACCCCCACCCCATCCCCCGGCTTGAGTCGTCGTAATTTCTTGGCCGCGAGCGCGGCCGGCGCTACGCTTTTTGCCTCGGGGGTAGGCAGCGCGCAGGCATCGCACGATATGCAAGGCATGCACGGCGAGCACGGAAAGCACGGCACACTGCAAAGCCCCTTAACGGACGCCTTGAGTTCATGCGTGGCGGTAGGTACGCGTTGCGTCAATCACTGCCTGATGGCCTTCAAGGAAGGAGATACGGAGCTGGCGGATTGCGCTGCCTCAGTCGCCGACATGGTACCCGTGTGCGAGGCGATGTATCAGCTCACACTCGCGAGCTCGACCCACGCGGCAGCGATGGGCAAAGTTTGTAAGGCAATTTGCGAGGACTGCGAAGACGCTTGTCGCAAGCACGAAGACAAGCACGAGGTTTGTCGCGAGTGCGCCGATGCGTGTGCCGCGGTAGTCAAACAGTTGAAAACCGCCTGAGGTGTTCTAAGCGAATAATGCGTTTCGCTTAACGAGCTTCTGAGCTTGTTCAGATGCTTCTAGCGAAAGCGCCGCGCCGCGGCGCTTTTTTTTGCCAATTGCGGTGACACTTTAGTATATGTAGAGTCCCGGATGCTTCCAGCACATCGAGGATGGCACCAGGCTGCGCCGTTGTGTCCCGAGCGGGCACCGATAGGCATCAGGGGGGCGCTATGATCATCGCCGGCCATACCCATATCGGCCGTGTACGCGTGCACAACGAGGATGCCATCGGTTGGGACGAAGTGGCGGGTGTCGCCGCCATCGCCGATGGCATGGGCGGCCATCCCGCCGGCGATGTAGCCAGTCGGCTCGCCATAACAACCGCACTGGAAACGG
>JAKDMK010000030.1 GCA_030452365.1 Nitrococcus sp. | reverse complement strand
CCTTGCTAACCCGTGCGGTCATGTTTGTCCCTCTTTTGCCAGCCACGCGTGATAAATTCGACGCAACAAGGGGGTTACCATTGCAGCGGCGAATTGGGCATGCTTCCGCCGATGGGTTCTTAGCGTCTTCCCTGCCACGCCCCATCGGCATGTTAGCAACAAACGGTATTACGGGAGGCCCACGCACCCCTCCGCAAGTGACATCAGCGGAATGCAGTCTGGATTGCACGGAGGTTCGGGGAACAAGCGTGAGGCCTTCCATTGCCTTTACGGCTGCGACGCTACCATAGCCCGCTGCCTATGCGCGGCAAGGCCAAGGCTCGAGACAGTTCGACAGTGCCGAGCGAGTCCACCAGCGGAGCGCACTAGCGCGCCTCTTGATTTATCGTAATCGCAATGGCGGATGGTGACACGACTGTTGGGTCTACCCCAGACAATGGTCGTCAGGAACAACGCGGGTTCTACACCTCCCAAGGGTTGATGACTGACACGCCACCAGATTCATAGGGGGATGTGTCGCGGGATGCCACGATGAAGCCACGAGCCGCGGCGATGGCGGCGATATATCCGTCCGGGGTGGGAAAGCCTCGCCCGTTGTTCTTAGCCGTAACGGCCAATTCGGCATAGTGGCGCGCTGCGTCCGTATCGAACGCCAAGATGCGTCCCTGGAACAGCTCCAGCAGCCCATCAAGGGCCCGAGCCAGCATGTTCTTGCGCTTCCCTTCCGGTAGCGCCCTGATGCCATAGAGCTGCTCGGCCAGCGTCACGCTGGACAAGTACAGCGTTTCCGCCGCCTGATCATTCAGCCAGGCCCGCACGGCCGCATGCGGCTCTGGCTTCATCGCCTCGGAAACAACGTTGGTATCCAGCACGATCATTAAAATTTCAGCGGTTCGGCCGGCGTCTTGTCGCGCACCTCATCAAGGGCCGCGAAGTCTTCATCGGTCAGTCCGATTTCACGGCCAAGGGATGCCAGTGCATCGCCCATGCGGATGCGTTGCTTCGGCTTGACCGCCATTGTAAGAATCTCGCGCACCTCCGCTTCTGTGCTGCGGCCATGTTCGGCCGCGCGCACGCGCAAAGCACGATGCACTGCATCCGGCAAGTTGCGCACTGTTAGCATTGCCACGATTTAACTCCTATACTATGCATTCGACGCATTCAACATAAAACATTGCATGCATCATATCAACCAAGCAGAACGACTTTTTGTGCTCCCAGATGAGCGGTTTTTGCGCTTCGGATTAGGATGGTTCCTGTAATTCCAGGGCCACCCTGCTGAATCGTTTACGTGCCACGACTGTCTTCACGTTGTAGCTGTGGCATTGTATCTACGCCCATGGTCCAAATCATGGGATGCACTATAGCCGGTCGATGTTGGGCATAATGATCGCCTATGAGTCAGCCAGACGACCGCATCCCTTTCTCTGCGCCGCGCGTTCAGCATCTGTCGCCTCAGCTCGTCAATCAAATTGCCGCGGGCGAGGTCATCGAGCGGCCGGCGGCGGTTGTAAAAGAGCTGGTGGAGAACGCCTTGGACGCCGCCGCCGATCAGGTCGAGATCGTAGTCGAGGGCGGCGGCAAACGGCTAATACGCGTTCGTGACAACGGCATCGGCATGGGATGCGATGATTTGCGCTTGGCTGTCGGCCGGCATGCGACCAGCAAGATCCGCGAATTGGCCGATCTGGAGCGTATCACCAGCCTCGGCTTCCGCGGCGAAGCCCTTCCGAGCATCGCCTCGGTGGCGCGCTTGAAGCTCACCACGCGCAGCCGTGGCGAAGATCACGGTTGGTGCTTGGAGCTGAGCAACGGTGAGATGCTCGCTCAGGTGGCACCGGCGGCGCATCCTCCAGGGACCTCGGTAGAGGTGCGCGATCTATTCCACAATATACCGGTCAGGCGTAAGTTTCTGCGCACGGACCAAACCGAGCTGCGCCATATCCAGGCGCTGGTCAGACGCGTGGCCTTGAGTCAGCCCGAGGTGGGTTTCAATCTGCACTGCCATGGCCGGCGCAGCTTCCGAATTGGCCCAGCCCGCACTGAAACCGAGCAGGCAACTCGGTTGGCAGAGTTATTGGGGCATGAGTTCGTCAGCCAGACGCTTGGCTTGGAATCCGCGGCGGCGGGGTTGACATTGCGCGGCTGGATCGGTCTGCCAACGGCAGCCAGAGCGCAGGCCGATCTGCAGTATCTTTTCCTCAATGGCCGCATGATTCGGGATCGTCCGGCCGGTCATGCCATCCGCCGCGCCTATGCGGATCTCTTATACAGGGACAGGCATCCGGCCTATGTCCTCTACCTCGGGATGGATCCGGCAGAGGTCGACGTGAACGTACACCCGAGCAAGTATGAGGTGCGTTTCCACGCATCGCGGCTGGTCTACGATTTTCTGTTCCATCAACTGCATCGTGCATTGGCGCATGCGGGCACCGCCGCCCGAGATCACGGCAGAGCGGTTGCGCCGATAGGCCCCTGCGCGCCAGCGGCACAACAAGATCGCATGGCTTATCAATCACCGCGGCAGCCTTCGATCCGTTTCACCCTGGACGAGGCGAGCAAGCTTTATGGTGAACACGGTGATGCAGGAGTAGCCGGCCAGCGCATTGGCGAGGGTGACGAACCAGTTGAGGCGGGTGGTACAGAAGCCTTGCCTTCTTCGCGCGACCTGCCGCGGCACCCGCTGCCACAGCCAATGGAGAGCGCCGATATCCCGCCTCTTGGCTATGCATTGGCACAGCTCCATGGCATCTACGTGCTCTCGCAAGACGCCGCGGGGCTTATCTTGGTGGATATGCATGCCGCTCACGAGCGGATTGTTTACGAGCGGTTCAAAGACGAGCTCAGTCAAAATGGCCTCACCGGACAGGCCTTGCTGGTGCCGCTGCGAGTTGCTGTGACACCCGCAGAGGCAGATATCGCCGAGGAGTTCGGCGAGCTTCTCGGACGTTTGCAGCTCGAGGCCGATCGCACCGCCCCAGACGTGCTACTCCTGCGCCGAACGCCCGCGCTACTGCGGCAGGCCAATGCCGCGGCGCTGCTGCGGGATATACTAGGCGCTCTGCTGATGCAGCAAGGAGCGGGGGCTCTCCAGCTCGAGGCAGTCATCAGCCAGGTGCTGGCTACCATGGCCTGCCACGCGGCGGTGCGCGCACACCGCCGGCTCACGGTTGCGGAAATGAACGCGTTGCTGCGCGAAATGGAGCGAACGCGCAATATTGGCCAGTGTAATCATGGCCGGCCCACTTGGACGCGGCTCGCTTTGACGGACTTGGACCGACTGTTTCTGCGCGGTCGGTGAATGTCAACACGCCTAGCATGTCCAATTCAACACCCGTTATCTTCCTCATGGGCCCGACTGCATCCGGCAAAACCGCGCTGGCGGTGGAACTCGCCGCGGCACTGCCCTGTGACATCATCAGTGTCGACTCGGCACTGGTCTATCGAGACATGAACATCGGTACAGCCAAGCCGTCTCCGCAGGTCCTGGCGCTCGCCCCGCATCGGCTGATCGATATTCGCGATCCGGAGCAGTGTTATTCCGCGGCGGAATTTCGCCAAGAGGCGCTATCCCAGATCAAAGCGATTCGCAGTCGGGGACGGATCCCGCTGTTGGTTGGCGGCAGCATGCTGTATTTTCGCGCCCTAGCCGAAGGGTTGGCGGACCTGCCTGCAGCCGACCAGCGCCTTCGAGCCGCTCTTGAACGCGACGCGCGGCGCGCCGGTTGGCCCGCGCTGCACGCCCGCTTGGCGGGGGTGGATCCTGAAACCGCGGTGCGCTTGCACCCCAATGACGCTCAACGTATTCAGCGAGCCTTAGAGGTGTACGCCTTGACCGGGGAATCACTGAGCGACCTGACCCGTAAGCAAGTCACGGAACAATTCCCTTATCCTTTGATCAAACTTATAATGGCGCCGTCGTTACGCGACGTTTTGCACCAGCGCATAGAGCTGCGATTTCGTCAAATGCTGGCCACGGGCTTCGTCGATGAAGTGGCGGCGCTGCGCCGGCGCAGTGAGTTGGATTTGAACAAACCGTCGATGCGGGCGGTCGGCTACCGGCAGGTTTGGCATTACCTAGATGGAGGCTATAATTACGCTGCCATGATCGAGCGCGCGATCATCGCCACACGACAGTATGCCAAACGGCAGTTCACATGGCTGCGGCGCGAACGCGACGTGCGCTGGCTCGACAGCAACGAGCCACACGTTCGTGTCGTGGCGCGGCTAAAACACACGTTAGATGACATTTTACAGTAAACCTCAATCAATACTGCTATGCTACCACCTAAAATCTCCGACACAGCGGCATCCACGGAAGGACGCGACGGCGGGCCTGCTACGATGAGCCCGGATAACAACAAATTGCCGAGAGCGCGAGGAGTCACTGGAATGGCCAAAGGGCAATCACTTCAGGAGCCGTTTCTCAACGCCCTTCGCAAGGAAAAGGTACCAGTTTCCGTTTATTTGGTGAACGGCATCAAGCTGCAGGGCCATATTGAATCGTTCGATCAATTCGTGCTTTTGCTGCGCAATAGCGTCAGTCAGATGGTGTACAAGCACGCCGTCTCCACTATTGTGCCGGCGCGCAACATCAGACCCCATCAGGCGGATGACCGCAGTAACAACGACATCGGAAACAAATACTGATCTCGTGCGGACGGGCGCAGCGCCTGCCCAGCTCTTTAGCCGTCCGGACGGCGGCGAACGGGCTATCTTGATCCAGCTTGATAGCGCTGGCATCGAGACCAAAGCAGCTTTTGCGGAGCTGACTGGACTGGCGCAAGCGGCTGGCGCGGTGGTGGTAGGCAGACTCGGCAGCCGCCGCTCGGCTCCTGAGCCTCGCTACTTCATCGGCAAGGGCAAGGTGAGCGACCTCGCAGCACGCATCCGCGAGACAGGGGCTGACCTGGTTTTGATCAATCACGAGCTCTCACCGGCCCAGGAGCGCAATCTGGAGCAGGCCGTAGGCGTTCGCGTGCTGGACCGTACCGGTTTGATCCTCGATATTTTCGCCCTGCGCGCCCGCTCTCACGAGGCCAAGCTACAGGTTGAGCTGGCCCAGCTTCGCCATATAGCAAGCCGCCTGGTAAGAGGCTGGAGCCACCTGGAGCGCCAGAAGGGCGGTATCGGCCTGCGCGGACCTGGAGAGACGCAGCTCGAACTGGACAGACGCTTGCTCGGTCAGCGCATCAAGCAGATTGAGAAGCGCCTTGCCAAGGTGCATCGCCAGCGCGAGCAGGGCCGGCAGTCTCGGCGCAAGCGCGAACTTGCAACGGTCTCGTTGGTAGGATATACGAATGCCGGCAAGTCTTCCTTGTTCAACCGCCTGGTCGCATCCCACGCCTACAGCGCGGATCTTCTGTTTGCGACCTTGGATACGATGCTGCGCCGAATTGAGCTTCCGCGTTCGGAACCGGCGATCATCGCCGACACGGTTGGCTTTATTCGTGCGCTGCCGCATCAGCTCATTGCCGCCTTCCGTTCGACTTTAGAGGAGGTCGTGCAGTCGGATTTGCTGCTGCACGTGATCGACATCGCTGATCCCCTGCGCGAGGCGACAATGCATGAGGTGGATCGCGTTTTGTTGGATATCGGTGCCGGCAACGTTCCGACCCTTTGCGTCTTCAATAAGCTCGATCTTAACGGCGGTTACCCTCGACTCGAACGCGACGCAAGCGGCCAAACGGTGGCGGTCTGGGTTTCAGCCCATACCGGTGAGGGCATGGAGCTGCTGAGAACCGCGATTGCGGAGCGCATCGGTGTCGCGCACGTGCATGTTCGCATCCGGCTCTCACCAGCCGAGGGCCGTCTGCGCGCTCGGCTCTACATGCTCGGTCAGGTGATCGAGGAGCACATCGGCGAACAGGGCGTCTGCGAGTTGGAGGTGCACTTACCGCAACGCGAATGGGCCCGGCTGCGCCGACACGAGGGGCCAAACGTCGAGCTGTGGCCGTCGGATAACTAAACGCGTGTGTTGCGACAACAACACCGGGCTCTTTATATTTGCGCCTTGTACTCGGGGTGCCGATTGCCTCGGCGATAGGTCTCAATCTCTCTTGATCTGGTGAACGGCGGCTCGCTCCCGCGGGATCGCTTGCGGCCTACGATTCAAGTTTGCTGAGGCTAAGGTGCGCGCAAAGCAACAACGGAGTGGCACATGAGCTGGAACGATCCGGGGAGTGGGAACCGGGACCCATGGGGTGGGCAGCGCGATGACCAGGGGCCGCCTGATCTCGACGAGCTCGTCCGCAAGCTCAAAGAGCGCTTCAAGCGGCTGTTCCGCAGAAGCGGCAACGGCGGCGCGGAGCCAGGCGGGGGCGGTTCGGGGATGATCGGCATCGCCGTCCTTCTGGCGATCGGCGTAGCTATTTGGCTCGCCTCAGGCTTTTACATCATTGACGAGGGCTGGCGGGGGCTGGAAACCCGCTTCGGACGCTACACGGTGACCACCTCGCCTGGCCCGCACTGGCATCTGCCCTATCCCATCGAGCAGGTGATTCGAGTCAATGTGGCGGAGCGGCGCCGGATCACAGTCGGATATGAGGTCATGAGCCCTGGCAACACCCGGGATGTGCCGAGCGAGGGGCTGATGCTCACAGAGGACGAGAATATCGTCAATGCGCAGCTCGCCGTGCAGTATCACGTCGGCGACCCGGCCCAATACGTATTCACCTTTCGTGATCCGGACCAGACCCTGAAGGACGTTACTGAGAGTGCGTTACGCCAGGTCGTCGGCAAGCGCAAGATGGACTTTGTTCTGACGCACGGTCGAGCGGAGGTGGCCGCGCAGACCCATGCGGTGATCGAGGACATCATCGAGCGCTATGATCTCGGACTCCAAGTGGTGACTGTGGCTATTCAGGATATCCAGCCCCCCGAGCCGGTCCAGCCCGCCTTCGCCGATGTCAACAAGGCGCGCGAGGATAAGCAGCGGCTGATCAACCAAGCGCAAGGCTATCGTAATGCGGTCATCCCCAAGGCCCAGGGGCAAGCGGCGCGAATCGGTGCGCAGGCGCAAGGCTACAAGGCGGAAGTCATCGCGCGGGCCAAGGGTGAGTCGAGTCGTTTCAGCCAGATCGCTAGCGAATACGTCAAGGCGCCGGAGATCATGCGCGAGCGGCTTTACATCGAGACGATGGAAGAGGTGCTCTCCAAGAGCGGCAAGGTGGTCGTGGGCGATGCGGGCGACGGCCAACCTTTCATGTATTTGCCCTTGGACCGCACGTTGGAGCGTGGCCGCCGCCTGCAGGACGAGGGCAAGGCGAGCACGCCGGAGACAAACGCGGCGCCGGCAGCGCCTGCCTCTAAAGATGACGAGGCGGCCTTCCGCCGAGAGAGCAGCCGTACGCGTTCGAGAGAGGTCCGCTAATGCAGATGCAGAAGCTCCAGAAGTTCATGCCCGTTATAGTGATCGTAGCGCTGCTCGCGCTGGTATTTTTTTACACTGCAACCTATACCGTCGGACAGGCGCAAAAGGCGATCAAATTTCGCCTGGGTGAGATCGTCGCCACCAACATCACCCCTGGGCTACATTTCAAGTGGCCGCTCATTAACGGCGTCAAAAAATTCGATGCTCGAGTCCACACCCTGGATCAAGAACCACAGCGGTTCATGACGGTCGAGAAAAAGAACGTGATCGTCGATGCATTCTTGAAATGGCGAATCGCGGACGTCGGCGAATACTACGTCACCGTAGCCGGTGATCCGGAGCGCGCCAATCTGCGCCTAGCAGAGATCCTCAGGGATGCCATGCGCGATCAGTTCGGCGAGCGCACCATTGACGAAGTGGTTTCCAGCGACCGCGTTGAGATCATGAACATCCTACAGCGCAAAACCGATAAGGCAGCCCGATCACTCGGCATAGAGGTCGTGGATGTGCGTATCAAGCGGGTCGATTTGCCAGAGGGCGTCACCGAATCGGTATACCAGCGGATGAGAGCCGAGCGTGAGCGCGCGGCGCGCCAATTTCGCGCCGAGGGCAAGGAGGCAGCCGAGCGCATAAAGGCGGAAGCGGATCGGCGCAAGCGGGTTATCCTAGCAAATGCCCAGCGCGAGGCGGCGATAATCCGCGGCCAGGGCGATTCCCGGGCGGCTGAGATTTATGCCGAGGTCTATAGCCGCCATCCGGAATTTTATTCTTTCTATCGAAGCCTGATCGCGTATCGCAATTCCTTTAATCGCAAGGATGATTTGCTCGTGCTGTCACCGGATGCCAAGTTCCTCCGATACTTTGGCCTAGGCGAGAAGAAGCCATAACTGCGCTCGGGCCATAACCTAATTGCACCGCGGATTGGGAGTACAGGCAAATGGGGCAGGAGCTGCTCACAGCCGTTGCTCTTGTGCTGGTCATCGAGGGAATCATCCCCTTTCTCAGCCCCAGTTTCCTGCGGCGCATGATGCTGCAAATAGTCGAGCAAACTGATGCAACTTTGAGGATCACCGGTTTCGTAACCATGTTGGCCGGTGTAATCCTGCTGTACGTGGTGCATTGAGCTGATCGTGGAGTTGTCCTGCCCGTGATCGACCATGAATTCGCCAAAGTCAATCGCTGGCTGCTGCCTGAGGGGGTCGATGAGATTCTGCCACCCCAGGCCTTCGCCTTGGAACGCCTGCGCCGCGAGCTGCTCGACCGTTACCATAGCTGGGGCTACGATTTGGTCATGCCACCGGCGATCGAGTATTTGGAGGCATTGCTCACGGGTGCTGCTCACGACCTCGATCTGCAGACCTTCAAGCTCACTGATCAGCTTAGCGGACGGATGATGGGTGTGCGCGCCGACATCACGCCTCAAGTGGCGCGCATTGATGCCCACCAGTTGCGCCGCGACTGCCCCGTGCGTTTGTGCTACCTAGGCACGGTATTGCAAGCTCGCCCGGAGGGGCCGGCCGGCTCTCGCAACCCGCTGCAGATCGGAGCCGAGCTATACGGTCACGCTGGGATCGAAAGCGATGCCGAGATCATCGCTTTGATGCTCGAAACCCTGCAGATCGCCGGGATCACGCAACCGCATTTGGACCTCGGCCACGTGGGCATTTTTCGGGGACTTGCTTGTCAGGCCGGCCTGAATCCGGATGCAGAGACACGCTTGTGGGATGCGCTGCAGCGCAAGGCAGGCACGGAGATTGAGTCCATTCTGAGCGAGCTCGACGTGGCGAACCCAGTCCGTGGTATGCTCACCGCGCTGCCCGAGCTCAGCGGTGATCTCGAGGTCCTGGAGCGGGCAAATGCCGGCCTGTTTGCCGCGCCGGATTCTGTACACCAGGCACTGCGTGAGCTCAGGTCTATCGCCAATGCACTACAGCGCTGGTTACCGGGCGTGCCGTTGCACTTCGATTTGGGCGAGCTGCGCGGCTATCAGTATCACACCGGAGTCGTGTTTGCGGCCTTTGCTGCCAGCCACAGCCACGAGGTCGCGCGCGGCGGTCGCTATAACCACATCGGCCGTGTATTCGGACGATCCCGGCCTGCAACTGGGTTTAGCGCCGATCTCAAGACTCTGTTCACGCTTGGCAATGCCGCCGGCGACGAGCTCACGGGTGGGTGCGGCATCGCCGCGCCGTGGAGTGACGATGCGGCGCTGCGCGCGCAGGTATGCACGCTCCGCCAGGCGGGGGAGCGCGTAATCTGGCTGCTGCCAGGGCACGAGGCCGAGCTGCAGGAGATGGGTTGCGACCGCAGATTGGTCAACATAGACGGCTACTGGCAGGTGCAGCCGGCGTGAACGCTTCTAGGATCTGCCCTTGCCGAAACAGGATGCGTTATTTCGCAACGTTGGCCAGGGGCTTGCGGCGCGAGCTTAAGCGGAAGGACGGATGGGCAAGAACGTAGTCGTTGTCGGCTCACAGTGGGGCGATGAGGGCAAGGGCAAGGTCGTCGACCTGCTCACCGATCGAGCAACGGCAGTGGTACGGTTTCAAGGCGGGCATAATGCCGGCCATACTTTGGTGATCGAGGGCGAGAAGACCGTTCTGCATCTGATCCCGGCGGGGATCCTGCGTGAGCAAGTACTCTGCCTGATTGGCAACGGAGTGGTGCTCTCACCGCGCGCGTTGATGGATGAGATCACGGCGCTCGAATCGAAAGGCGTTTCGGCACGCGAGCGCCTGCGCATCAGCCCGGCCTGCCCGCTTATCCTGCCTTCACACGTGGCGCTGGATCAGGCACGTGAGCGGGCCAGGGGCAAGGCGGCAATAGGCACCACCGGTCGGGGCATTGGACCCGCGTATGAGGACAAAGTATCCCGCCGCGGTGTGCGTGTAGGTGATCTTTTCCACCGCGAACGGTTGGCTGCAAAGCTTGGCGAGCTGCTGGACTATCATAACTTCGTGCTGCAGAGCTATTTTGCCGAGCCGGCACAGGATTTTCAGCAAATCCTGGAAATGTGCCTGGCACTGGCGGGGGATATCGAGCCCATGGTAACCGACGTTGGCGCCCTGCTGCATAGCAAGCGCCGGGCAGGTGAGAATGTGCTCTTCGAAGGTGCCCAGGGCACGCTACTCGATATCGACCATGGTACCTACCCGTTTGTCACCTCGTCGAATACCACAGCCGCTGCAGCCGCGACCGGTACCGGTATCGGACCGCGCGAGCTCGACTACGTGCTCGGTATCACCAAGGCCTACACCACGCGGGTGGGTGCGGGGCCCTTCCCGACCGAGCTATTCGATGAGCTGGGCGGACACATCGCCGCCCGCGGCCTTGAGTTCGGAGCGACCACCGGACGGCTACGGCGGTGTGGCTGGTTCGATGCCGCGGCAATGCGTCGGGCCGTGCAGATCAACAGCTTCTCTGGCCTGTGCATCACCAAACTCGATGTCTTGGATGCGCTCGAGACACTGCGCATCTGCACCGGCTACCGATGCAGTGATCAGTTTTGGGATAGCCTGCCGTTCGGGGCTGAAGCCGTCGCCGAGTGTGCGCCGGAATACATCGAGCTGCCCGGTTGGCAGAGCTCGACGTTAGGTGCGCGGCGTTATCAGGATCTACCGCTGGCTGCGCGGAATTATCTAGAGAAGATTGCAGAGCTGGTGGGCGTGCCCATCGACCTCGTCTCAACCGGCGCCGAGCGTAACGACACGATCGTGCTGCGGCATCCCTTCGAGCCTTGAGACAACGCTTGTCGAGCGCGTGATGGGCTGGACGGATGGGCCTACTGCCGCGTTCAGCTATCCAGCCCAGCTTCGGCCATGGATACCGCGTGGAATAAGGCGCGGCCTTTGTTCAGGGTCTCCTCCCATTCCGAACGCGGCACCGAGTCGTGCACCACTCCACCGCCGACCTGCACATGCACACCGCCGTCTTTCACCACCGCGGTGCGGATGGCGATCGCCACATCCATGTTGCCAGACCATGATAGATAGCCCACGGCGCCGGCGTAGATGCCGCGCTTGACGGTCTCGACTTCGTCAATGATTTCCATTGCCCGAATCTTGGGTGCCCCGGACAGTGTTCCGGCCGGGAATGTCGCCCGCAGTACATCCATCGGCCCCAAAGACTTGCGCAGTCGTCCAGTCACATGAGAGACGATGTGCATTACATGGGAGTAGCGCTCTATGCTCATCCGGTCGGTGACTTTGACGCTACCAATCTCACTGGCGCGACCCACATCGTTGCGACCGAGATCGATCAGCATCAGATGCTCGGCTAGCTCTTTCGGGTCGGCCAGCAATTCCTGTTCCAGCGCCAAGTCTTCCGATTCTGTGGCCCCACGCCGGCGCGTACCGGCAATCGGCCGCACCGTGACCTCACCTCCATCCAGGCGGCACAGTATCTCAGGTGAGGAGCCGGCAATCTGAAAGGCCTCGAGATCAAGAAAGAACATGTAAGGCGAAGGGTTAGTACAGCGCAACGCCCGGTAGAGGTCGAGCGGATGGCCGCGATAGGCCGCGCTCATGCGCTGCGAGGGCACGACTTGCATGCAATCGCCGTTGACGATATAGCGCTTGATGCGCTCCACAACCGACTCGTACTGAACGCGGGTAAAATTGGAAGTGAAGTCTTCTTCTGCAACCTTGTGTTTGGGCTGACCCAAGCGGTAGCGGATTACCCCGCCACGCAGGTGCTCGGCCAACTCGGCGAGCCGCGCTTGCCCACGACTGAAAGCATTGTGCTGCGCGGGATCGACGTGGACCACGACGTAGAGCATGCCGGCTAGATTATCGAAAACCAAAATCTCCTCGGAGACCATCAGCAGGATATCTGGCACACCCAAGGGATCTGGGTTCGGACAGGGACCAAGGCGGGGTTCGATGTAGCGGATCGTATCGTAACCGAAGTAACCCACCAACCCACCTAGGAAACGTGGCAAATCCGGGAAATCCGGCGACGACGCCGCCTTGACCTCGTGTTGAAAACGCTCAATCCACGCCAGCGGATCGATGACTGCTTCGCTTTCGATGACCTCCCCGTCGCGCACCACTTCCGCTCGCCGCCCGAACACCCGCAGGAAGGTGCGGCAGGGCACACCGATAATCGAGTAGCGTCCCCATTTCTCGCCGCCCTGGACCGATTCCAGTAGGAAGCTATATGGCCCTTCGGCAAGTTTTAAGTAGGTTGACAGCGGGGTATCGAAGTCGGCCAGAATCTCGCGCACCAGCGGGATACGATTATATCCAGCCTCTGTCAGACGATCGAACTGTGCCTGATCCATAGTCACCACCAACAGGATTGATTGGCAAAGGCGCAGGTATCCTCACACACGAAGACGCCATCGCTCGTGCAACTCCTGCTGTACGTCGTTATCGTACGTGGTGACCGTCAGTTGCATTCGCCTTCTTGTTACCTTCGAGCAATGCCGGGAGCTCGCCCAGCGATTGAA
>JAKDMK010000620.1 GCA_030452365.1 Nitrococcus sp. | reverse complement strand
GGGGCGAGAAACGCTCAGGGATATCCAGCAATCGGCGCCGGACCGGGCCGAGAGATTATGCGCACATCCACCTTCGCACCCACCTCAGCCTCCGACCCCGCGCAACAGACCACGCACCTGCGGCAGGTGGCGGCGACTGACCTCAAGGCGCTCGTCGCTGTCCAGGAGCACGGCGTAACAACGCCCATCCGAGGACTTCTCTAGTCCGGCCAGGCGCAGGCGCGCGACTAACATCTTGCGGTGAATGCGCACGAAACGCCGGCCGAATTCCTCTTCTAGCTGGCGCAGGGAATCTTCGATGAGATCCTCGCCATCTGCATGCCTAACGATAACGTACTTCTGATCGGCCTTGAAATACTGGACATTGGCGATCGGGACAAGCTCTACTCCGCGGCGTCGTCGGCATAGGATGTGCCGCCGGCCAGGCGCCTCGGCCGAAAGCTGCAGCGCTTCGAACTGTGCTCGATTGAGTCGCCGCGCCTTGCTGAGCGCCGTTGCAAGACGTTCGCGCCGTACAGGTTTGACCAAATAATCGATGGCGGCGGATTCGAATGCGGCTAACGCGTGATCGCCATAGGCGGTTACAAAAATAACCGCGGGTGGTTGATCAAAGTGGCTCAGCCGAGCCGCGGCTTCCAGCCCGTCCATTCCTGGCATGCGGATATCCATCAAGACGATCTCGGGCTGCCAACTGCTGCAGCAACTAACTGCTTGCGCCCCATTCGCCGCCTCGCCTACTACCTCGTGCCCTCCCACCGCGCGCACCAGGTTTGCCAATCGACCGCGCGCCGGTGCTTCATCGTCAACGATGAGGATTTTCATTGCACGTCCCCGATGTTGCTCTGGCAAATGCTCTATACCCTCTGATACGGGAAACGCACCGTGACATTGTAGACACTCTGGTCGTCGTGAACATGCAGACGCCCGCGCTGTGCGAAAGCCAACTGCAGCCGCTCGCGCACATTCTCCTGCGCCATACCGAATCCGGCGCGCAGGCGATCGCTCGCTCCGGGTGAGGGATTGCGTACGGTTATGCTCACCACCCCATGCTCGATCGTGCCGTGAATCGAGAGCACTCCCCCCTCCAGACGCGGCTCGATCCCGTGGTACACCGCATTCTCCAACAAGGGCTGCAAGGAAAGCGGGGGGATCAGCGCATCGCGCGGCAGAGCCGCGATATCCCACTCCAGCCTCAGGCGCTCGCCTAAACGCAGTCCTTCCATGCCTAGATAGCCGTCTACCAGCTCGAGCTCCTCGGCTAACGTGACCAGGCGATCCCGCCGTCCCAGACTGGCTCGGAACAGATCGGCCAGATCCTCGACTAGCTTTTCGGCCTCCGCGGGCGCACCGGGGATCATCGAGGCGATGGTATTGAGGCTGTTGAACAGAAAATGCGGGCGCATGCGCGCCTGCAGTGCATCGATGCGTGCCTCCGCCGCGGCCTGGATGCGCGCTCGCCACTCGTACTGAACATACATGTAGCGCAACGCCACGGCCGCAGTGATGGCCGCGATCGCGACACTGCGCAGCACAAACTGCACGTGACCGGAGCCGATCACAGGCCCATAGACCAGGCGATAAGCAACCTCGCTTACAACGAGCGTAATCCCGACAATGAGCCCGTAGCTTGCGGCAGCCGCCGCCGCGTTGCCCAGCCGGGTAAGCCAGCGGCGTAGCAGACACAGCAGTGCCGCGCTGCA
>JAKDMK010000619.1 GCA_030452365.1 Nitrococcus sp. | reverse complement strand
CGCGGTAGAAGGCGTCACTGTCCCATAGCAGGGGACCTCGCAAGACAATGGCCGCGCCCACGCATAATGGCGGGAAAAGCTGCTCGATGAAACCGTCAAAATTGATGGTGGAAAATTGCAGCATGCGGTCCGCCGGACTCAGACCAAAGAAGCCGACCGCTACCTGGGCATGTTCGGCCAGGGCATGATGCGGCAGTCCCACGCCCTTGGGTTTTCCGGTAGAGCCGGAAGTATAGATGACGTAGGCAAGGTTATCGCCATGCAGGGATACGGCAGGGTTGGATTCAGGCTCGCCAGTCAGATCGAGCCTGTCCAGTTCCAGCACTTCGCATTCGGCGGGGTGCGGGATTTGCCCCCTGAGGGGGTTTTGCGTCAGCAGCAGCGAAATGGCGCCGTCTGTCACCATGTAATCGAGGCGCTCCCCGGGATACTCGGGGTCTAGCGGTACATAAGCCCCGCCCGCCTTGAGAATCGCCAGCAGGCCGACGATCATTTCGACGGAGCGCTCCACCGCGATGCCCACCCTCGTTTCGGGCTTGACGCCAAGGGCAATCAGCCGGTGCGCCAGCCGGTTCGCCCGCCGGTTCAGCTCGGCATAGCTCAATTCGGTGTCGCCAAAGATCAGCGCGATGGCCTCGGGATGCGCTTGCACCTGCCGTTCGATCAAACGATGCACGGGCTCGGCATTCGCATAGCGCCGCGGGTTGACCCCCCAGGCTCCAAGCTGCGCCCGCTCGGCTTCGCTGAGAAGATCGATGTCGCCCAGACTGCGCTCGGGGTGTTCGGCCAGTTGCCGGAGAAGATGAAGGTAGTGGGCGCCCAGCCGTTGAATGGTGTCTGGTTCGAACAACTCGACGGCATAACTGAATAGCGCGCTGACCAGGCCGTCCGGCTGTTCTGTCGTATCCAGCGCCAGTTCGAATTGGGCTCCCTGTTCGTTCAGTTCATAGTTTTCCACCGTGAGTCCGGGCAGTTGCTCCAGCGCGCGACGATTCTCGCGCAGATGGTTGTACATGACTTGAAACAACGGATTCTGATTCAAGTTGCGTTCGGGCTGGAGTGCTTCAACTAGCTGTTCGAACGGCAAATCCTGGTGGGCCTGGGCGCCAAGCGCCGCTTCACGGGCCTGATCGAGAATGCGCTTGAGCGACATGCGCCCGTCGATACGGTTACGCAGCACCTGGGTATTCACGAAGAAGCCGATAATATTTTCTATCTCAACCCGGTGGCGGTTGGCGATCGGCACGCCCACGCGTATGTGATCCTGCCCGGTATAGCGTTGCAGCAAAGCCTGGAAACCCGCCAGCAACGCCATGAAGAGGGTTGCGCCCTGGCGTTGGGCCTGGCGCTGCAATCCCGCAACCAGCGGGGCCGGCAGTACCAATGAATGGTGCGCCGCCCGATAGCCGGCGGTGGAAGGCCGGGGATGATCGATCGGAAGCTGCAATACCGGATGTTCTTCCCCCAGCTGACTGCGCCAGTAGGCCAGCTGCCGCTCCTTCTCGCCTGCTTCCAGCCAGTTGCGTTGCCACACCGCATAGTCGGCATACTGAATCGGGAGCGCCGGCAGAGACGGTTCCCGTCCCTCTCCCTGGGTGCGGGCGCGATACTGGGCGGTGAATTCGTCGATGACGATGCGATTTGACCAGTCATCCGATATGATGTGATGCATCACTACGACGAGCAGGTGCTCTTCCGCCG
>JAKDMK010000178.1 GCA_030452365.1 Nitrococcus sp. | reverse complement strand
AATACCTCCCTGTAGGCTCGACGGCGGCATCCTTGCCGCCGACGGCCCCGCCAGAGCGCACCGACCCGAACGGACAACGCTTGTGCAAACATCAGCGAGCCGTATTGCGCCCGCCGGCTCATCGGGCGACCACGTTCACCAACCGATTGGGCACGACGATGACGCGCTCGATGTGCTTGCCGTCGGTAAAACGACGCACATTATCGTCGTGCAAAGCCGCCTCGCGGATGATTTCCTGCCCGGCATCGACGGCCACCTGAATGCGGCTACGCCGCTTGCCGTTGACTTGCACCACCAGATCGATGACGTCGCGTTGCAACGCAGCCTCATCGGCCACCGGCCAAGCCGTGTCGACGACCGCAGCGCAGTGCCCCAGCTCCTGCCATAGCCGATGTGCAATATGCGGCACCATCGGCGCCAGTATCAGCACGATGGCATCCAAGCCCTCTTGCTGCAGCGCGCGTCCCTGCTCGCTCGCATCGTCGAAGCGGCCCAAGGCATTGGCAAGCTCCATGACCGCTGCGATGGCCGTATTGAAGGTGAACCGTCTGCCAACATCGTCGCTAGCCTTCTGAATCGTCTCATGGATCTTGCGCCGCATAGCTTGCTGCGACGGGGTCAGCAGGCTCGGCTGCAGTGCCGGCGCGGGCCCGCCGGCGACATGAGCCAAAACCAAATTCCACAGCCGCCTGAGAAAGCGATAGGCACCCTCCACCGCGCTATCGGACCACTCCAACGCCTGCTCGGGCGGCGCCGCGAATAGGATGAATAGCCGCACCGTATCGGCGCCGAAGCGCTCTACCAGGGCTTGTGGATCGACGCCGTTATTCTTGGACTTGGACATGGTGCCCATGCCGGCGCATTGCACCGGCTGGCCGTCACTTTTGAGCACAGCGGCGGCGTTCTGGCCACGTTCATCGTGGCGCAGCTCGACCTCGCCGGGGCTATAGTAGGCGATGCCCCCCGCGGCTGTGCGGCGGAAAAAAATGCTGTTCAGCACCATTCCCTGTGTCAGCAGATGGGTGAACGGCTCGTCCGATTCGAGCAGGCCCTCGTCACGCAGGAGCTTATGATAGAAGCGCGCATAAAGCAGGTGCAAAATGGCATGCTCGATACCGCCGATATACTGGCTCACCGGCGTCCAGTAGGCGGCGCGCGAGTCGAGCATGGCGCTGGCGTTATCCGCGCAGGTAAAGCGCGCGTAATACCACGACGACTCCATGAAGGTATCGAAGGTATCGGTCTCACGCCGCGCCTCGCCTGCGCAGTCGGGACAAATCGCCTGGTAGAACGCGGGCAGTCGCTGCAGCGGTGAGCCGGCACCCTCGAACGCCACATTCTCCGGCAGCACCACGGGCAAGTCCTCGTCGGGGACCGGCACATCGCCGCAGCGCGCGCATTGCAGCATAGGAATCGGCGCCCCCCAGTAGCGTTGCCGGGAGATACCCCAATCGCGCAGCCGATAGGTGATCCGACGTTTGCCGCAACCCATGGACTCGAGGCGCTCGGCAATGGCGCTACTGGCTTGTTGCGAGCTGAGCCCGGAGAATTCGCCGGAATTCACCAGGATACCCTTGTCCACGTAGGCCGCGCGCGCGAGGTCGATTGTGCCGCCATCGGCGGGGTTGATCACCGCGCGTATGGGCAGATCGTAGGCCATGGCGAAATCCCAGTCGCGCTGATCATGACCCGGCACCGCCATAACCGCGCCTGAGCCATACTCCATCAACACGAAGTTGGCCACCCAAATCGGTACGGACTCTCGCGTGAGCGGGTGCAGCGCGCGCAGACCCGTGTCAAGACCCACTTTCTCCGCGGTGGCCAGGGCCGCCTCGGACACCGGGCTCGACTTACAGCGCTCGATGAAGGCCGCGAGCTCAGGATTGCTCCGTGCAGCCACGGCCGCCAGTGGGTGCTCGGCGGCGAGCGCCATATAAGTCACCCCGAAGAGCGTATCCGCTCGCGTGGTGAAGACCTTGAGCGGCTCCCCGCGCCCCGGCACGGCAAAATCGATCTCGACCCCCTCGGAGCGGCCGATCCAGTTGCGCTGCATGGTCTTGACCTGTTCGGGCCATCCTGGAAGCTCATCCAATGCCGCCAGCAGCTCATCGGCGTAAGCGGTGATTCTAAGGAACCACTGCGCAATGGCGCGGCGTTGCACGGGGGCACCCGAGCGCCAGCCTTTGCCATCGACCACCTGCTCGTTGGCGAGCACCGTCTGATCGACGGGATCCCAGTTGACGGTGGCTGTCTTCTTATAGACCAGACCCTTGCGAAACAGCCGCGTGAACAGCCACTGCTCCCAGCGGTAGTAGGACGGCTCGCAGGTGGCAATCTCGCGCTTCCAGTCATAGCCAAAGCCAAGCCGCTTGAGTTGCCCGCGCATGTAGGCAATGTTCTGTCGAGTCCATTGGGCCGGTGGCACCCGATTCTGAATCGCGGCGTTCTCGGCCGGCAATCCGAAGGCATCCCAGCCCATGGGCTGCAGGACGTTGCGCCCGAGCATGCGTTGGTAGCGCGCGATGACATCACCGATGGTGTAGTTGCGCACGTGCCCCATATGCAGCTTGCCGCTGGGATACGGGAACATGGACAGACAATAATAGCTCTGCCGATCCGGGTCCTCCGTTGCGCGGAAGGTTTCGCTCGCCTCCCAGAATCGCTGGGCATCGCGTTCGATCTTCTCCGGCTGGTAGATCTCGTCCATTGGCCTTCGCTGCATCCCCTGATCAAGCGCTGATGGCTAAGCACAGCCGCCGAATGCCGGTGCATCCCGGCGGCAAACGGCAAGGATACCGTAGCGCCACGGCTTTGCACCACCGGCCGGATGGAGCGTCAATTGTCAGTGTGCCGTGTCGCAGCCCGCGTAGCGCCGCATGATTCTCCACTTGCGCCAAGTCGCGCAGCATTGGCAGACGGCGCTTGCTTGAGAATCCCGCGATAGCGATCGAAAGCAGCCCAGAACATTCGGCGCATTACGGCCTATCGGCCTAATGCGCCCTACAGCAACGGGGAATCGCGGCGAGGGCGCCGCTCCCACGCGATCCTACTAGGCATGGGAGTTTCCCGCGCGACAGCGCACCGCCCCGGGTTGCCAACGCTTCTGCAAATATTAGTAGTTCTGCCACTCGCGCGCGCCTTGGTGAAACCGGCGCCCGGGCGCAGAATAAAGCAAACAGCCCAACGAGGAACGACCATGACTGAGCGCAATCGCGATCACCACCACGTCCACGCCTATGAGCGAATGCTCGACCGCCTGCGCAGCGCCATGGAACACGCGGGACTGCGCGAAGCGCTCGATACGGTGAAGGAGCGAACGGTCGAGCTCGGCGAGCTCACGCGCGAGGAGGCCGAGCGCGTAGGCGGCTTCCTGCAGCGGGATGTCGAAGACGCCGCACGCTACTCCGCGACGACTGATGAGGATCTCAGGGGCTGGCTGCGCATGGATCTGCAGCTAGTCGAGAACTGGATCTGGGATCGCTTCTCCTCGGTCGCCGATAAGACTCGTCTCGAATGGCTGGCATTGCAACAAGAACTGCAGCAACACGAGCTGCAGCAGCAAACGCCGAAGTATTACAGCGGCGAGATCGCCGGACCGGGCAGCTTGAGCTGTAACGACTGCGGCGAGATCAGCCACTTCACACAAGCCGGGTGCATCCTTGCGTGCCCGCGGTGTGGCGGCTCGGTCTACCGGCGCGCACCGGCACGCGAATAGGAGAGAGACGGGGTCGCTCACGCCGCCGCGCCTAGCGCCCACGTTTTGGCATATAGAGATCGGTCAGGGTTCCTGCGGCGGCCTCCGCTGCCATCGCAACCGTCTCCGACAAGGTCGGATGCGGGTGTATCGTGAGGCCGATATCATGGCAATCCGCGCCCATCTCGATGGCGAGCGCAATCTCCGCGACCAGATCGCCCGCGTTGGGTCCGACCAAGGCGCCGCCGATGACGCGCTCGCTGCGGCCGTCGAAGATGAGCTTGGTCAGACCCTCGTCGCGGCCCAAGGTTAACGAGCGGCCATTGGCAGCCCAAGGGAATGTGCCCACCTGATAATCCAGCGCCTGCGCTTTGGCTTGCTCCTCGGTCACGCCCACCCAGGCCACCTCAGGATCCGTGTACGCCACTGCCGGGATGACCCGGGCATCGAAGGCGCTTTTCTCGCCCGCACAGACCTCCGCGGCCACTTTGCCCTCGTGCGTCGCCTTGTGCGCCAGCATGGGCTCGCCCACGATATCGCCAATGGCGTAAATGCCAGGCACGCTGGTGCGCATCTGCTCGTCCACCACGATACAACGCTGTTCGTTCACCTGCACATCGGTTGCCTCGAGGTTCAATCGATCGCTGTTAGGATGGCGCCCGGTGGCCACCAGCACCCGATCGAAGCTTGCCTCGGCGGGGGCACCTTCACCCTGCAGGGTCACCTTGACCGAATCCGCCCGCGGCTCGATTTTCACGACCTTGGTATTGAGGTGGATTCTCTGGTAACGCTTGTCGATGATCCGCCGCAGGGGCTTTACGACATCGGCATCAGCCCCGTTCATCAGGCGATCGAGTAGCTCCACTACGGTGATTTCGGCACCGAGCGCATGGTAGACCGTGGCGAGCTCCAATCCGATGATGCCGCCGCCGACCACCAGTAGACGCGCCGGTATCGTTTCGAGCTTAAGGGCAGCCGTGGAATCCATGATGAGCGGGTGCGACAGGTCGAAGCCGGGCGGCGCGACCGGTCTGGAACCCGCCGCGATGATGCAGTTGCGAAAGGACAAGGTGCGCGTGTCGCTGCCCGAGTCCACCTCGACCCGGTGATTGTCCAGGAAGCGGGCGTTGCCCTGGAGCACGGTCACGTTGCGTTGCTTGGCAAGGGACTTGAGTCCACTGGTCAGCCGCCCGACGACTTTCTGCTTCCAACCGACCAGTTTCTCCAAGTCGAATCGCGGGTTGCCGAAATCGATGCCGTTAGCGCCGAAAAACGCGGCCTCCTCAATGATCTTGGCCGCGTGCAGCAGTGCCTTCGAGGGAATGCAGCCGACATTGAGGCAGACCCCGCCGAGATCCGCATAGCTTTCGACCAGCAGGGTCTTCAAGCCAAGGTCGGCGGCACGAAAAGCCGCACTGTAGCCGCCCGGACCGGCACCGATGACCAGCACGTCGCAGTCCACCGATCCTACCTCGCGCGGTGTTGCGGCCGCGGCTTCGCTCTCGGTGGGCTTGCGGGTTTGTGGTTCAGGGGCCGAGTCCGTCGGCGCCGCGGTGCCCGCATCCCGCTTTGCGGTGGTTTCGCTCGCGACCTCGGCGGTCAGGATCAAATCGCCTTGCGAAACCTTATCGCCGATCTGCACCTTGATGTCCTTTACCACGCCGGCAATGGGCGAAGGGACTTCCATCGAAGCCTTATCGCTCTCCAGAGTGATCAGGGAATCCTCGGGCTGGATGCGATCACCGGGTTTGACCAGAACCTCGATGATCTCGACGTTGTCGAAATCGCCGATGTCCGGGATGCGAACTTCCGTTGGCTCTGCCATCAACTTCACTCTCCCCAAATTCTGGGAACCTCGAATGCAACTACTCACCCCTCGTCATCCTGCGCGCAGCGAAGCGGCGTCGCAGGATCCAGCGACTAGATTCTGCGACTCCGCCTGGCGGCTCCGCGCAGAA
>JAKDMK010000029.1 GCA_030452365.1 Nitrococcus sp. | reverse complement strand
CCGAACAGCACGCCGTCCGGCACGATGACCGCCGCCCGTCCGCCGGTCTGGAGCAGGCGCAGGAACAGCGCGAGGAACAGCAGCTCGGTCTTCTTGGTCTTGACGATCTGCTGCAGGTCCCTGGCGGTGGTCTCGTAGTCCAGACTGCCCGCGAAGGGCGGATTGGCGAGGATAAGGGAGTATTTCTCCGCGTCGTCGCCGCCATTGTTCGAGGCGCCCTCGGCCAGGGAATCCCGATAGCGGATGTCGGGGTTCTCCACGCCGTGCAACAGCATGTTCATGCTGCCGATGCGCAGCATGGTGGAATCGAAGTCGAAGCCGTGAAAGGTGCCCTCGTTGAAGCGGCGGCGCGAGGCCTCGTTCCTGTAGATGGCATCGGAGTGGTGCGCGCGCAGGTGTTCGGAGACGGCGATCAGAAAGCCCGCCGTGCCGCAGGCCGGGTCGCAGATCATGTCCTTGGGTGTGGGGGCGGTCATCCCCACCATCAGCTTGATGATGTGGCGCGGCGTGCGGAACTGACCGTTCTGCCCGGCGCTGGCGATCTTGCCGAGCATGTATTCGTAGAGATCGCCCTTGGTGTCACTGTCGGCCATGTCGATGGCGTCGAGCTGGTCCACCACGTTGGCCAGCACGCGCGGCGTGGGCATCATGAAGAGCGCGTCCTTCATATGGTGGCTGTAGGTGGAATCGCCCTCCGCCGCGTCGCCGCCGTTGCGCCCGAGGCCCTTGATGAAGGGGAACACCTCGTCGCGCACCGTCGCGAACATCTGCTCCGGCGCGGTCTCCTTGAAGCGCGACCAGCGCAGGTGCTCCTCATCGGCCGCGAAGATCGGCTCCTCGATGGGCTTCCCGGTGCGCGCCGCCTTGCGCTCGCGCAGCGTGTGCAGCTCGTCGAGCCGCTTGATAAAGAGCAGATAGGTGAGCTGCTCGATGACGGAAAGCGGATTGGAAATGCCGCCCGACCACATCGTGTCCCAGATGCGGTCGACCTTGGATTTGAGCTCGCCGATGATCATGGATGGTTTCTGTTCGTTCTCGGGTCTGTGTTGTCATGGAGCTTGTTGTGCTGCCTGATTCTGCAAGCTCAGGCGAAGCCCGCGGAGGATAGTTTAGCCGCGCTAGCGGTTAGCAGTGGTATGGCACCTGCACGTGCTTCAACATCGGGAAGTGCTTGTGGTTCCGCGTCACCAGTGTTGCCCGCTGGAGCTCGGCAGTGGCCGCGATCAGCGCATCGGCCAATCCTGTACCATGGCTCTTGCCATAGTCCCGACGCAGGAGACCACCCTTCTCTGCAATCGCCTGATCCAGTGGCAGCACCTCGAACGCCCCTATGAACGCGCCAAGCGCCGTCCGTTCCTGGCCCTCGCGCACGCCGGCGTATAGCTCCGCCGCCGTGACGGCCGACACGAGCAACACTTCCTTCCGGCTCTCAAGATAGGCGATGGCTTCCTGGACTCCGCGCAGATAATCAATGAGTACATCCGTATCGAACAACAGCCGCTTCGGCATTATTCCGGTCCCGATGCCGAGTGGTCGAGCTCGCGGCGGAGTGCGGCAAAATCCGGCAGGTCTTCCCGGCCCTGCCACATGCCGCGCGCCTGCCTGAGCAGAGCGAGACGATCCGTTCTTTCTGACTGCGCAATGAGCCGGTCCACGGCCTCACGGATCAGCTCGCTTTGAGTGCGGCCAGTGCGGCGCGAGAGCGCCCGCAGCGCCTGCTGCTCGGATTCGGTGAGGTAAATCTGGGTGCGGACCATCTGTACATCTCACGCGGCTTCATGATGTATAGAGGCAATGTATACACGGTGGGCAACCAGGGCAAGCGCCCTGACGGACGCGGTATCGCTCCTGACCGGGGAATTTCTCGAACCTGAGCTCGATGGGGAGTTGATGCCGGGGCTGGCGTGCCGGTTGCCCGAGCTATCGGTAGGCGCTGTCGTGGTCGGGGTAGACGCCGAGCACGCGTAGCCATGCGTCATCAAGATAGGCTACGCCTCGAAAGCCCTTGCCGATGCGAAAGGAGTAGAGGCGGCCACCGCCCGGCCCCGTCTTGGAGAGGATCGCCTCCCAGTTTGAGCCCGAGTCGGTGTAGACCTGTTCCCAAGTCATTTGCCGCAGCTTCTGGAAGGTCTTGAGCACCGCGAGCTGTTGCGGCTTCTCGAGAGAGAAGAAGAGCTCCTGAAATTCGGGGTTGTTGAGGTCAAGCCTTATCGCCGTTGCCATTGTCGACTCGTTCCTTGATCTCATCGAGCCGATCGGCGGGGGCGCTGGTGCTCGCTGCGGCAATCGCACGATCCAGGCTCTCGCGTACGGGCGACTCGTGCAACCAGCGCTCACTGTCAGGCACGAACGTTCCTGCCTTGATCACCCACACGCCCGGCGCCGTCTCCTCGACAATCACCTGGCGGCCTGCGTACTCCTTGCCTAGCGAGATCTGCCCGCTCCGGCCAACCGTCTTTACTGCCGAAGCCATACGTCTTCCTCCTTCACCCGCGCTCCCTATGCGGCATCCTGCTAGTAGCGCCCTGTACCGGGTGTGCAGTCTGTTCATCCGACCGCATCCCGTGCGGTTCTTCCGCTCAGCGAAACTCATTCAATGAGCGGAGTGTAAGAATATCATGCGGCCGTGCAGTAATGCGAACATTCCGCACGTGTATCAGCTGAAAAGGAACCTGGACAGGCCACGAATTCGCGAATTAGATGAAGGTGAAACCGTGGTCGGAGAGTAAGCCGGGTCCTTGCCGACAATCAATAGGGTCAGACTCGATTGATTTTGGCGTGATGCCGATAGTTCTCTGACTTGCGGTCACCCCCGCGGGCCTTTGGCGCAACCGGCCGCTGTAATTGTCTCTCGATCCGGCGTTTGAATCGCTCATCGCCTAACACCCAGGCTTTGTTGGTGGCGTGGCGTATTTGCTCCAGAGTGCTCTGCGCAATGCGACCTCTGAACAGTTGCCGGTAGGCCGCTTGGCGTTCTGCGTCCGTCTTGCCCAGCCTGCGGTATTCATCATGCGCGCTCAGCAGCTCATCGGCTTGCCCCAGGGCCGTATGCCGGTAACTGGACCAGGGATATTCCGAAGGGTGCCCTACCATGCCGGCGCGTACCGGATTGAGCTCGATATAGCGCATACAGGTCAGCAGGTAGCACTCGGTGTCGATCAGCGTCGCTTTGTAGCGGCCCTCCCACAAGGTGCCGGTGCGCTGATAACAATGGTTGTAGTATTGGACGTAGTAGCGCCCCAGCGTTTGCATGAGCTTACCGATCCCGTCTTCTTTATGCGGGGTCAGCAGGAGATGGACGTGGTTGGTCATCAGCACATAGGCGTGGATTTCGCAGCGATGCTTTTCGGCCGCCGCCTGGAGCTTTTCCAGATAGAAGCGGTAATCAGCCACCGTGCCAAAGACCGCCTCGCGGTTGTTGCCGCGCTGGATGACGTGTTGCGGCTGCCCGGGCAGCACAAATCTTGGCAATCGAGCCATCACATCCCTCGGCCCACTTGCAAAACAGCAGCTTATCTCGCGAAAGGCAAATATTCAATCGAGTCTGACCCCTTTGAATCCTCAGAAACGTCTTTCGTATCGCCGGTTCGCCAAAGGACTGAGATGGATGGAGTCTAGCGGCTGGATCGACATCTCGGTACCCATCCGTGACGCAATGGTGCACTGGCCAGGCGATCCGCCCGTGCGCGTGCGCCGAGCACACGCCATCGAGCGCGGCGACGAGGCCAACCTGACCGAGCTTTGCATGAGCGCACACACGGGTACGCACATGGACGCGCCGATCCATTATCTGCCGGGCGCCGCGAGCATGGATGCGCTGCCCTTTACGGCAACCATTGGACGCGCGCGCGTGATAAGCGTAGCTACGCCAGGCCCGGTTTCGCGGCAGGCACTCGAGTCAGCCGACATTCAAACCGGCGAGCGGCTACTGCTAAAGACCCGCAATTCGGATCGCATCTGGTCCGAGCAAGCGTTCGATCCCGAGTTCACCGGATTGAGCCTAGAGGCCGCGCGCTACCTCGCCAGTCGGCAGATACGGCTGCTCGGCATCGATTACTTGTCGGTAGGCCCCTATCAGGGCGATGGCGCCGAGGTGCACCGTGCGCTCTTAGGCGCGGGGATATGGATTATCGAAGGCCTGAATCTGGGCGCGGTCGACCCCGGCTACTATGAGCTCATCTGTCTACCGCTGCGGCTCGCCGGCGCCGATGGTGCGCCGGCTCGGGCACTGCTGCGGCCATTATCCAATCAGGTGCTCGCGCAGCGCTAAGATCTCAGCGCGCTGCAAACGCTGAAACTCTGCACGCCGAAAGCGGCTCGGCTACCGTTGGGTGGAGTGAGCTCGCGAACCCCAACGTTTGCCCTAAGCTCTGCACCCGACCCCCAATGCTTTGGCTGCAGTACGGGATTGGGCAAGCTTGCGCGTTATGCAGAATGACGCACGGACAGGCCTTGAGTAATCATCAACACTTCTTCGAGATTGCAGGGAGAAAGAGTACAAGGGTTTTTACAGGTCAATTGCATGAGAATTTCAACCATTCTTGATCACATTGACAGCGGCCACATGGCATTGCCGGAATTCCAGCGTGGCTATGTCTGGAATCGCGATCAGGTGCGCGGGCTGTTCGCTTCGCTCTATCGGCGCCATCCTGTGGGCGGTCTGCTGGTTTGGGCGACGCAGGCCGACCAAGCTGCTTCCCGAGGCGATGGCCAAGTTGCGTCAGGCGTCGTCAAACTGCTGCTTGATGGGCAGCAGCGGATAACTTCGCTCTACGGTGTGGCTCGGGGCAAGGCACCGAAGTTCTTCGATGGCGACGAGCGGGCCTTTACCGGACTGATGTTCCACCTGGATAAAGAGGAGTTCTCCTTCTATCAGCCCATCAGGATGCAGGACGATCCACTGTGGATCGACGTCAGCACGCTGATGAAGAAGGGCCCGGCTGGCCTGGAGAGCATGGTCGAGACACTGGCCGAGCAGCCTGAAATCGGTATCAGGGCCGCTGGTTACGCGGGCCGGCTTGCGCGCATACTCGGTATTCTGGATGTTGCTCTGCACATCGAGGAAGTCACAGGCGAACACATGACACTGGACGTGGTCGTCGACATCTTCAATCGGGTCAACAGCGGTGGCACCAAGCTCTCCAAGGGCGATTTGGCTTTGGCCAAGATCTGCGCCGACTGGCCGGAAGCCAGGAACGAAATGAAAACCAAGCTGAAGGACTGGGAGCAAGCCGGCTACAACTTCAATCTTGATTGGCTGCTGCGCTCCGTCAATACCGTGCTCACCGGAGAAGCCAAATTCCAGCACCTGCACAACAAGTCCGGAGGGGAAGTCCGCGATGCGCTGGCTCATGCAAACAGGCACATCGACAATCTGCTGAATATGATTGCCGGACGGCTAGGGCTTGATCATGATCGGGTAATTTTTGGTCGCTTTGCCATCCCCGTGATGGCGCGCTATCTGGATAAAATGGGAGGTAAACTCACTGAGACCGAACGCGACAAGCTGCTGTTCTGGTTCGCCCAGACTGGTATGTGGGGCCGATACTCTGGATCGACGGAAACCTACATTGACAAAGATCTCGAAGCGCTGGAAACCGAAAATGCCGGTGCTAACGAGTTGATCAGCCAGCTTCGCCTATGGCATGGTGCACTGCGCGTGCAGCCGGGCCACTTCACTGGTTGGAGCCTGGGGGCACGTTTCTATCCCGTTCTTTATCTGATCACCCGCATGGGGGCGGCCCGCGACTGGGGTACCGGCCTGCCGTTGCGGGCCAATCTGCTCGGTAGGATGAGCCGTCTCGAGGTTCATCATATCTTCCCCAAATCGCAGCTCTACGAGGCGACCAAGCTCAACTTCCAGCGCTCCGAGGTTAATGCATTGGCCAATTTCTGTTTCCTGACCAAGGACACCAATCTCATTATTAGCAATCGGCTGCCGGAGGAGTATTTCGCGAAAGTGGAACAGGATCATCGCGGCGCTCTGGCCTCGCAATGGATTCCAATGGATCCAGAACTTTGGAAAATTGGTTGCTTCCGGGATTTCCTTGAAGCACGCAAGGCGTTGCTGGCTGAAGAAGTCAATCGCCGCATGGAAGAGCTGTTGCATGGCGATACTCAGTGGCTCGAAGGGCCGGCAGGAGCGATGGCTGCACCGGCGGTAGTCGGCGGCGGCATAACCAGCGACGAAGAGCAAGCAGAGCTCACCACTCTCAATAACTGGGTAGTCCAACAGGGTCTTTCGGCCGGTGTAATGGGCTTCGATTTTTCCGACCCTGACACGGGGGAACAGCGAGCCATCTTCGATTTGGCCTGGATGCATGGCCTACAGGAAGGGTTGACCCAGCCCGTGGCCATGCTGTTAAACGAAGCCCAAGACTTGTTGGCCATCGCGAGTGAGGCGGGCTATCGCGTATTTACCTCAGTTGACAAGTTCCGCGATTACGTCAGGCGGGAGGTGCTGACGGTAGCGGAGGCATGATGAATGAGCGCGACTACGAATCCCAGGCACTCGCAGCGTTGCGAAAGGCGGTGGTGGGCGCGCTAGAGCGCAAGCGCCGGTTGGGGCAATATGCGCTAGTCT
Source organism: Nitrococcus sp. (assembly GCA_030452365.1). Taxonomy (GTDB): domain Bacteria; phylum Pseudomonadota; class Gammaproteobacteria; order Nitrococcales; family Nitrococcaceae; genus Nitrococcus. Next base: position 6,295 of record JAKDMK010000029.1, on the reverse strand, counting down.
GGCGAGACGGCTGAGTGCAACGCATCGAGCCGGAAATGCAGAAATTTCCGCACAGTCATGCCTCTACCAGCGATGGAAGCGTGCCCGAGGCGACAGATGCTGGGCGTGATATCGACAGGCGTCGTGAGTGAAACCGGATCGCACGAAGGTTATCCGGGAACGAAGCTACGCCGTTGGGTTTTCAGAGACTGTGGCGGATGCGCTGCGCTTATCCGCCCGACAGGGTGAAGACGAACAGACCGCCATCGCCAACTTCTGTCCGACATGGACAACGAAATCGAAGCCCTGGAACGCCGCCGCGACAAGGCCCGCCAGGTCAAGCAGGGCGTGATGCAGCAACTCCTCACCGGCCGCGTACAGATGGCACGACTGAAGCCGAAACCCGCAGAGGCTTCGGGGTGACGGGTCGCCGTTCACATCCGACCTGTTGGATTATCGCTGGCCCGAACGGCGCTGGCAAGACGACCTTCGCGTTGTCCTATCTGCCCGAGGTGGTGGGCTGCCGTCGTTTCATTAACGTCGATTCGATCGCGGCAGGCTTGTCACCGTTGTCCCCGGAACAGGTGCAAGTAGCTGCCTCCCGAATTTATCTGTCACGAATAAAGCAGTGCGTTCGGGAAAGGCAAGATTTCGGTTTCGAGACGACGCTATCCGGGCGAGCTTATTTTCAGCTTGTTTCGCGCCTCCAGTGCGACGGTTGGCGTGTGGAGCTGGTGTATCTGGCATTGCCCAGCGTCGAGATGTCACGTTTGCGTGTCGCTGAACGTGTAGCCCACGGCGGGCACGATATCCCGCAGGCAGCTATTGAGCGACGCTTCGCACGCAGTTTACGGAATTTTTTCTGTCACTTTGCGTCGCAGGTCGATAGGTCTCGGTGTTTTCTCAATAATGGGGATGTACCTTTGCCAGTTCTAGTGCAACAAGGCGAGAACCGCACGATACTGGACGTGGCGGTTTATGCCGATCTACAAAGTGAGGCAAGGCTATGATGCAACTCACTGAAGACGACCAACGCATGCTGGAGAGCCTGCGTAAAGCGGTCCATGAAGCGCTGGAACGCAAGAGGCGGCTGGGCCAGTACGCGGTGATCTGGCGGGATGGCCGAGTACAGCGCATCGAGCCGGAAATGTTGAATATTCCGCCCAACGACGACGCCTCTGCCGGCGGTGGCAACGTGCCAGAGGTAAAAGATAGCGGGCGTGATATCGACCCCAACTGAGCGCCTGCATATACAGGTCAACGGGATTCCGGTGGAGGTTCGCCGCAAGGCCATCAAGAACTTGCATATCGGCGTCTACCCGCCGGATGGCCGGGTGCGCGTGGCGGCCCCGGCGCGAATGGATGACGAGACCATACGTCTGGCCATCGTCTCCCGGCTGGCTTGGATTCGCCGCCATCAACGGCGGTTCCTGGCCCAGGCGCGCGAGTCGGCGCGCGAGTTGGTCACCGGCGAGAGCCACTATTACCGTGGCGAGCGCTATCGGCTCGAAGTGGTCGAAGCACCGGGGCGTGCCGGCGTGCATTTGGCCGGCAATCGCACGATTGCGCTACGGGTGCCGCCGGGCGCCGATACCGCCGCCCGCCGGCGGGTGCTGGAGCGCTGGTACCGGCGGGAGCTGCGCGGCCTGGTGCCGGACCTTCTGGCGACCTGGGAGCCTATCATCGGCAAGGGCGTCGCGGAGTGCCGCATCAAGCGCATGAAAACCCGCTGGGGAAGCTGCAACATCGGGGCACGGCGCATCTGGCTGAACCTGGAGCTGATCCGTAAGCCGCACGCCTGCCTGGAATACGTCCTCGTGCATGAATTGGTACATCTACTCGAACGACATCACACGGATTGGTTTCGCGAACTCATGGACCGATTCATGCCGGACTGGCGGCTACGCCAGGATGAACTGAACAAAGCACCCCTGGCGCACGAGGACTGGGGTTGTGCGGATGACCAGCCATGTCCATATCCTGCTGAGCCCGATACGGAGAGCGGGCTCAGCACGCTCACGCAAATACCGGGACGGAATCTCCCACGTTAAGTGCCAAGGATACAGCGCCTTTGCCTGTCACAGTTGGTATCATGCACTCACGTTGATGGCCTTACGCGGCGCGGGAGATCGCTTACCGATGAAGAAGCTCGTCTTGCTCAGGCACGGCCAGAGCAGCTGGAACCTAGAAAATCGGTTCACGGGCTGGCAAGACGTCGATTTGAGCGATCAAGGGCGAGAGGAGGCCTATGAGGCCGGGCGGTTACTTGCCCGGCACGAATTTCGTTTTGACTGGGTGTACACCTCTGTGCTTAAGCGGGCGATCCGCACTTGCTGGATCGCGCTCGACGTCATGGATCAGATGTGGCTGCCGATTACCAAGGACTGGCGGCTCAATGAGCGCCATTATGGTGCGCTCACCGGCTTAGACAAGGCTGAAACCGCCCGCGAGTACGGTAGCGAGCAGGTGCATATCTGGCGCCGCAGCTATGCGACGCGGCCTGCGGGCATGGCCGAGGACGATCCGCGCCATCCCCGGTTTGACCCGCGCTACGCCGACCTGCGCCCTGAGTGGCTGCCTTCGACAGAGTCGTTGCAAGACACTCAGGAAAGGGTGATCACTTGTTGGAACGACAGCATCATACCGCGCCTCAAGGACAGTACGACCTTGCTTATCTCCGCCCATGGCAACAGCCTGCGTGCCTTGATCAAGCACCTCAACGCAATCAGCGACGCGGAGATTTCTGGCCTGGAGATCCCCACGGGCGAGCCACTCGTCTACGAGCTGGAGGATGATCTGACGGTGCTCCAAACCTACTACCTGCGGGACGGCACCTGATGGGCCGGGGCATCGCCTCACCGTATGACGGGCGGCTTGACCCCGCCGGAGGGGCCGACTACTGTCAATTTCATTTGCTCTGGTGCCATAAATATGACTGAAAATCGCCGCATTGCCGTCATCACCGGCGCCAATCGCGGACTTGGCCTGGAAACCGCGCGCCAGTTGGCGCGGCGCGGCTACAAGGCCGTCCTCACCAGCCGCGATGCGGTACAGGGCAAAGCCGCGGCCGATAAGCTCCAGGGCGAGGCGCTGGACGTCGGCTACCATCCCCTCGATGTCACCCGCATGGAGAGTATGCAGCGTCTTGCCGAATTTCTGCACAACGCTTTCGGTCGACTCGATGTGTTGATCAACAATGCCGGGATCTTCCCCGAACAGGATCTCGCGCAGGGTGCTCGCAGTGCACCCGGCGTACTCGATATGCCCCTGGAATCGCTGCGTGAGAATCTGCAGACCAATGCATTTGGACCACTGCGCCTAATCCAGATGCTCGTGCCGTTAATGCGTCGCCATGGCTACGGGCGCATCGTCAACATTTCCTCGGGTTATGGTCAGCTCGCTCGTATGGAGCACGGCTTCCCGGCCTACCGGATGTCCAAAGCAATGCTCAACGTGATGACTTGCGTGGTCGCCGCGGAGCTCGAATCGGAGAACATCAAGATCAACTCGGTCGATCCGGGCTGGGCACGCACCCGCATGGGTGGTGCACAGGCTACCTATAGCCCGGCGGAGGCGGCGGAATGGGTGGTCGAGGCCGCAACATTGTCTGATACCGGACCAAGCGGCGTGTTCTTCAAGCACGGCCATCCGATCGAGTGGTAACAAAAGCGGTTGGCGGATTATGCATCAACTGATTCGGCTCCTGCTGGCGCTCATTGTAATTGCGCTAATCACACCGCTTGCCGTCATTGCCTACAACCGCCCACCGCTGACCTCGAGCCCAGGATTACTTGCCCGGCTCGGCACTTACCTCACCCGCCATGTCGCCCAAACCGAGCCCATGTCGGCCTATCCAGAACGCCGGGTATACGTCTACCGCCGCCCGGCGCAAGCGGTGCTCGAGGCCGCGGTCGCGGCGGCGCGCGCCAATGGCTGGAAAATTCAATCCATCGATCCCAAGCGTCACTACCTGCATGCGGTGGCGGTCACACGGCTCTGGCATTTCAAAGACGATGTCGAAGTCTGGGTGAAGACGGCCGAGGATGGTGGCAGCGCGTTGCATCTGCGCTCCGCATCGCGGGTGGGGAAGGCGGATTTCGGCGCGAACACCGCGCGCATCGTGCGCTTACGCCAGCAGATCGAACAGCGGCTTCACTAACCCGTGCATTGTTAATGTTGGCATGCGGTGGCGGGCAATCAAGCCGATGCCTCACCTGTTATACTGTTGTAAGCCGCAGATCAGCCCCGTGCACTCGCCATCAGGTCTACCTGACTGCGTGATCGAGCGATGGATATGAGCGCGGATTCCCCGATTCTCCGACAGCCCACCGAGCGCGATCTGCAGCAAAGCAACATGGCGCAGTATCAGCATTGGCTGGAGGCGCAGGGCCATGGGCGGTTTAGAGATTATCAGGCGCTGCATCACTGGTCGGTGAGCCAGATCGAGACCTTCTGGGAGAGCATCTGGGATTACACCGGCGTCATCGCCAGCCGGCGCCACTCACGGGTGCTCGGCGCTCGGCACATGCCCGAGGCTGAGTGGTTTCCCGGCGCGCGGCTTAATTTCGCCGAGAATCTGCTGCGCGAGGCTCTGCACGGCGATGCTGCCAAACCCGCCGTCACGGCCGTATCCGAGTCCCGCCCACGCCGACAACTGAGCTATGGGGCGCTGTGCGGCGAAGTCGGCAAGTTGCAGGGTTTTCTGCTAGCGCAGGGCCTGGGCCCGGGCGACCGGGTGGCTGGCATCGTTGGCAATACCCCCGAGGCGCTGATCGCGATGCTCGCTACGGCCAGCATCGGCGCGATCTGGTCATCAGCCTCGCCGGATTTTGGCGTCAACGGTATTCTCGATCGCTTTGGGCAGATCGAACCGAAGTTCCTGATCGCCGGCAACGGTTATCGCTATAACGGCAAACCCTTTGTTCGCCTGGATCAGCTACGGGAGCTGCAACGGCAGATGCCCACGATCGAATCCGTGGTCATGATCAGTGATTTGCCCGATGTAGCCATCCCGCAAGAGCCAAAGCTCATCCGCTGGGAGGACGCGCTCGCCGCCGGTCAAGGCCATCGCCTGCACTTCGAACGGCTACCCTTCGATCATCCGCTCTGCATCCTCTACTCCTCCGGTACCACCGGAGTACCGAAATGCCTCGTCCACGGCGCCGGCGGCACTTTGCTGCAGCACAGCAAGGAGCTGATTCTGCACGCTGACATCGGACCATCCGACGTGTTCTTCTATTTCACCACCACCGGCTGGATGATGTGGAACTGGCTCGCCTCGGGGCTGCTGACCGGGGCGGAGCTGATTCTCTTCGACGGCTCGCCGAGCTATCCCGACTTGAATATCCTTTGGGCGCTTGTCGAGCGCGAACGGATCACACACTTCGGCACCAGCGCCAAGTTCCTTGGCAGTTGCCGTAATGCCGGTCTAAAGCCCAGTCAGGCGCATGATCTCGACCGGCTCCGGGTAATTTTCTCCACGGGCTCGCCGCTACTGCCCGAGGATTTCGATTATGTTTACCAAGCAATCAAGCCCGAGGTGCTGCTCGGATCAATCTCCGGAGGAACCGATATCGTATCCTGCTTCGTGGGGGCCTGCCCGATCCTGCCGGTTCGCCGAGGCGAGATCCAGTGCAAGATGCTGGGCATGGATGTCAAGGCCTTCGCCGCAGACGGCACTGAGGTGGTGGGGGAGCCCGGCGAGCTGGTCTGCACTCAGCCGACGCCAAGCATGCCGGTCAGGTTTTGGAACGACCCCGCCATGACCCGTTATCGCAAGGCTTACTTCGAAACGTATCCCGGTGTCTGGGCCCAAGGCGATTACATCACCTTCTACCCGCACGGCGGCTCGACGATCCATGGCCGCTCCGATGCGACACTCAACCCCGGCGGAGTGCGCATCGGAACCGCGGAGATTTATCGACCGGTCGAGACCATGCCTGAGATCGCCGACTGCCTCGTGGTGGGGCAGCCTTGGCGTGGCGACGTCCGCGTGATCCTGCTGGTCGTGTTAAACGAGGGCCACACGCTCAGCGACGCGCTCCGAGACAGGATACGGCAACGCATCCGCGCAAGGGCCAGCCCGCGGCATGTGCCGGCGAAAATCGTCCAGCTCGACGAGATCCCCTACACGCGCAATGGCAAAAAAGTCGAGCTTGCCGTTGTCAAGCTACTGCGCGGCGAGAAGATCGCCAATCGGGAAGCGCTTGCCAATCCGGGGGCACTTGATAAGATCGCCACCATCGAGGAGCTGTTCCAGTAAAGGCGCGCAGGCGGATCGTCAACGCGGCGCGCCGGCCGATATGGCCTTTTCAAA
>JAKDMK010000177.1 GCA_030452365.1 Nitrococcus sp. | reverse complement strand
GCTTGGCGGGCGCGAGGTGGTATTGTAGCAGAACCACCGAAGTGCGATTTTTGGGTAACAATGTGAACAAAATCACATTAAGTCTCGAGGGCGAGCGATAGTATGCTTGCAAGGGAGTACTTTGGGGGTGGGCAGGGAAGCCCTTTTAGAAGCCCCCTTAGGTGCGGCAAAGAGCCGGTTCGCTCGTGGCTGCAATAGTGTAGTCACAATAGCGCATCGCGCGAGATTTCAAGCCGGTTGTTTTGGGCTCTTCTGACGTGGCTTGAGCCAATTCGCATGTCAGAAGAGCTTTATTCTGTAAGTTGCCGTGCATCAAGCGCGGCTGCCATCAAAGCCGCAGCTCAATCCCAGCACATCCGGACACGGGACGTCCGGGGGTGAACACCGCAGGGCCGCGGCCGAGGTATCGGCGATCAAATTCTTATTGCTGGCGTAGTAAGCTGGACCCTATGGGCGAGACACCCTCGGTCGAGGGTCTGGTCGGTATGTCTGCCACCGAGGGCAGCGGCGGGTCGGGCAGTGGCGTCGCGATTGGGATCGATGTTGGTACCGGGGGTGCCCGTGCCACGCTCGTCGATCGAGATGCGGCCGTGCTGGCGAGCGTGGCTGTACCGTTCGCGCCTGGCCGCAAGCGCGATCCCTGGGCGTGGTGGGAGGCCGTTACCCGCGCGCTCGCCGCGCTACGCTGGCAGGCGAGCCTGGATGCCGTGCGGGCGCTCGCGATCGACGCCACCTCGGGGACGGTGTTGCCGATCGATGCGGCGGGGAGACCGCTTGGCCCGGCCAGCCTCTACAACGATCCAGCGGATCCCGCGGACGTGGCCGCTCTGGATGGCATCGTACCGGCCACCAGTGCCGCGCACGGCGTAACCTCGCCGCTCGCCAAGTTCCTGCATCTGCGGCATCTTGCTGGGTTCGCGCGGATGCTACACCAGGCCGACTGGATCGTCGGACGGCTCAGCGGCCGGTTCGATGCCACGGACGAGAATAACGCGCTCAAGACCGGCTATGATCCGGTTTCGCGACGCTGGCCCGACTTTCTCGCCCAGCTTGATGCCGATACGGCGTTGTTGCCTTGCGTGCACCCGCCCGCAACGCCGCTCGCGACGATTCGGCCCGATGTTGCCGACACGCTCGGCTTGCCGCGCCGGAGCATCGTTGCCGCCGGCACCACGGATGGCTGTGCCGCTTTCCTCGCCACCGGCGCGGCCGCGACGGGTGAGGGCGTGACCTCGCTTGGCACCACGCTTACGTTGAAGCAGCTTTGCGATGTGCCGCTCTTTGCGCCGCAATTCGGCATCTACAGCCACCGCCTCGGCAATCGCTGGCTCGCTGGCGGCGCCTCGAACGTCGGCGGTGCTGTGCTGGCCGCACATTTCAACCCGCCGGCGCTAGTGCGTCTCAGTGCGGAGATCGATCCGGCGGTCGAAAGCCCGCTCGATTACTATCCGCTGCTGCGCCCGGGGGAGCGGTTCCCGGTCGCCGATCCCGCGCTGGTACCGCGCATGGTCCCACGGCCGGATGATGACGCGGCGTTTTTGCATGGGCTGCTGGAAGGAATTGCGCGGGTGGAGGCGCTCGGCTATCGGCGGCTGGCCGAGCTCGGTGCCCCGGGGCTGGTGGCTGTGCGCACGGTCGGCGGCGGCGCGCGCAATGCCGCCTGGACAGCCATTCGAGCGCGGGTGCTGGGCGTTTCAATGCAACCCGCTGCTGCAGAACAGGCGGCCGCCGGCGCCGCACGCCTCGCGCTCGCTGCCCTCGATTAGCGCATGGCACCGCGAGCGCGAGAAATCCGGTGACGAAAAGCCTGGCGGCGGCCATCAGCAGCGTTGCCCGAGGCGCCCGGTCGGCAAGAGGTTCAGGGGGAATGGCACTTGCTTAATCTTTAATTTGCTGATTACAAAAGCGTAATTTTGAAAACGCGTAGGGTGGATAAGCGTTAGCGCATCCACCGCCTTCTGATTCGGAGGTTTGTTGGTGGATGCGTTGTCAAATGGGGAGGTGAATACTTACGTACCGGCTCACTTTGATCTTCGGTTCCCGCCCTCGATAGAGCGACGAAACGGCGGCAGCGCGTTCAGAATCGCGCGCCCATAGGGCATTTCCACCAGACGGCGATCGAGCACCGTTACTCGCCCGCTGTCGGACTCGGTGCGCAGCAGTCTGCCCGCGGCCTGGACCAGCCGAAAGCTTGCATCCGGCACGGACATCTCCATGAACGGATTGCGCCCGCGAGCCTCCAGCCACTCCGCACGGGTTGCCTCCACGGGTGAGTCGGGCACCGAGAACGGCAGCTTCGCGACGATTACATGCGTACACTGTCTGCCCGGCAGATCTACCCCTTCTGAGAAGGAAGCAACCCCGAACAGCACGCTGCCCTCCCCGGCGGCGATGCGCTTGCGATGGCGCTCCAGCAACTCGTGCCGAGGCGCAGTGCCCTGGATCAGAATGCGCTTTGCAATCGGCGGGCGGAGCATTTCGGCGACCGCGTGCATTTGGCGGTAGGAGGAGAACAGCACCAGCGTGCCGGCGTTCAAATCAACCAGACCCGCCTCGATGCGCTCGACGATCTCAGCGGTGTGTGCCTCGTGGTGCTTGGCGTTGGCACGCATTGCCGGGATGACCAGCTCGGCTCGGTTGGCGTAGTCAAACGGTGAGTCAAGGCGCAGCGCCTGCGTGCCGTGGCAAGGGCCAAGTCCCGCTTGCTCGAAGAAGCGATCGAAGCGCCCGAGTGCCGCGAGCGTGGCCGAGGTCACCACCGCACCGTCGCAGCGCTCCCACAGCACGGTGCGCAGTAATTCGGCGGCCGAAGTCGGGCTTGCGCAACATTCAAAGTCGCTGCCGCCAGCGAGGCACTCGATCCAACGCGCGACCGGCGGCGTGTTCGGATCCTCAGACGGAGCCGAGGCGAGCTGCGCGAAAGCCGTTTCCATCGCCTCGATCCGCCCGGCGGTCCATTGCGCACTGGCCTGCGCGGTGCCAACGCCGCGGTTGTCGGGATCGGTCTCGGCTCCCTTTCGGATCCGCTCGATGAGCTTGAGTGTAAGCGCGTTGACCGCGCCGCTCGCGGCGCGGGCCTCCTCGAACAGCGCGCGCAGATCTTCGGGCACGCGACCCAGCGCGAAGCGCCAGTTCGCATCGGGCTCACGCCGGTAGCCGCCGCTCTCCCGTGCGCGCGCGGGAGCCTCGCCCGGCTTCAGCGCCGGGTGCGCGCTTTGTAATGCGCGGTGGATGTCGTTCAGGCGCTCGATGAGCAGTGGGATCTCGCCTGCGAGTGCCGAGCCAAGGGTTGCCACCGCTTCGGCAATTTCGCTCTGGCCGGCGAGCGTGGCCGCGGCCCTCGTTGGCAACCTGGTCAGATCGGCAAGCCAGCTGCGCGGGCCGATGAGCCGCGTGCGCGCCGTGCCCTGTTGCACCGCCACGTCGGGCAAGTGGTGGCCCTCATCGAAGATATAGATGCACGCTTCGGGATCCGGCAGCACAACGCCACCGCCGAGTATCAGGTCGGTCAGCACGAGTGCGTGATTGGCGACGATGACATCCTTGGCCTCGCGCGCCTTGCGCGCGGCGAAGAATGCGCAGCGCCCGCGCCATGGGCAGTTGGCCCCGGTGCAGGCGGTCTTGTCGGTGGTAATCTCATCGCGCAGCTCAGGACGCAGTTGATTAGGCCACTCGTCGACATCGCCGCTCCAGGTCTGCGCCTGGCGCCTTTGCCACATCGCCTGAACCTCGGCGACTTCGTCGTCCGCGGGCTTGATCGTCCAGGTGGCTTGGGCCTCATCACCGTCGCCGAAGTCAAAGCGCGCCTGGTTCGTGTCCACTCCAAGGAGGCGTTCGAGGTTGCGATCGCAGACGTAGCGCCGGCGGCCCTTGGCGAGCGCGAAGGTAAATTCGAGCCCGGCACGCGCTTGCAGGTCGGGCAGATCCTTGCCGATCAACTGCTCCTGCAGCGCCACGGTGGCGGTGGCGATCACCAGGGTCTTCTTGCGCGCCTTGGCCACCGGGATGGACGGTAGCAGATAACCGACGCTCTTGCCGGTACCGGTCGGCCCTTCCACGCAGGCCACCCGCTCACCGGGATACTCGCCCGCGAGTGTCTTGGCGATCTCGGCGATCATTAGCCGTTGGGCGCGGCGGGACTTGAATGCCGGAGTTGCGGTAAGGCGCGCCAGCGCGTCGCGGATGTGCTGCTTGGTCGCCTCGGCCAAGCCGCTACGCTCGCCGGGTCCGCCTTCGGCGCTCGGATCACGCGGGACCGGTGTGGCGGAGTGAGCGCGTGTCACGGATTAGTTACGGGTTACGAGTGACGGGTTACGGGTTACGGGTTACGGGTTACGGGCAACGTGTCACTTGTCACTTGTCACTAGTCACTTGTCACTTGTCACGCGTTACTCGACAAGGCGCTCCTTCGGGCAGAGTTTGCAGGCGAAACCCAAACTGCGCTATTTGATGACCCACCCGCTACCCGCTTGTAGAAGCTCGGTGGGGTAGGGCGGTGGAGCATTCGCGGGGATGTGCGGTGGTTAATCTGTTTTCGAGGCTCCCTATTGATGCGCTACTGGACGAAGCTCATAGATACGACCATATCGTGCGGCCGAGGTCAAATCGCCCTGACGTAGCGCCTCTCGCACATCATCGAGCCGGTAGGCGTTATCGACACTGAGGCAAGGGGACCACCCATCGTTGTCCAGTATCAGCTCGACGTCTACTTCGGCTACATATCGACCGTCATGCACGTACTTGGTTTTCCTTCGCCGCTTCATAACGGCTGCCTCCGCAAGAAGCTCGGATCCCATCGCGTGGGGTCCGGCCGATAGGCCGTAACCAGAACGGCCGGTTTGTCCTGTCCTTCAGGATACCCCATACGGCATGGATCGGCCTACCTGCCCGATCTTTCGGTAATAGAAGAACCGCATGGTCCCTTCCGATAATTCGGATACTTCTCGACCACCACCGCTTCCGCAAAGCCCGCGAGGATCTCTCTCGCTGTAAGCTCGTCCTCCGCCGGTTCGTCGTATCCATGTTCTGATATACGAACATTGCCGGCTCTAACAAGAGCGCGCACCCGCTTGTCGACTCGCTACGCAAGCGCCGAGCTGCGCGGGGTCCCCGCCCACGACATGCGCGAAGCCATCGACCTCATCCTGCGCCACCTCGACACCCACGGCCCCTACCTGTGGGGCCACGCGATCGAGTTGGCGCCACCCGCCGCCGGCGTGCGTCTGGTCGCGAGAACCAACGCGCTGGTCGAGACGTTCTTCGGCAAACTCAAGCACGGCGAGCGCCGCCGCAGCGGGCGCAAAAACCTCGGCCAGGATCTCGATCATCTGCCGGCTGAGGCCGCGCTGGTCTAGAACCTCCAACACGTCGACTACGTCGGCATCGTCTGCGGCACCCTCGACGATCTCGCCACCGGATCCAACCGGATTCTGACGCCGTAGGATATACTTGTACTATGATCAATTGGTCCACATGTCCGGCGGTTGAGCGGGATCCGGAGCGCAGCAGCGGTGCTTGGGTATTTCGAGGCACCCGAGTACCGGTGGCGGCACTGTTCGAGAATCTCGAGGACGGCGCAACGGTTGCTGAGTTTGTCGAGTGGTTTCCGGGCACCACGGAGGAACGAGTTCGCGCGGTGCTGGATCATGCCGCACGCAGTGCCTTGGCTGT
>JAKDMK010000618.1 GCA_030452365.1 Nitrococcus sp. | reverse complement strand
TCGCAGTAGCGCCGGTTGGCACTCACGAAGCGCCCGCTGAGGTCGGCTTCAGCGATGCCCGCGAGGTTCTGCTCGAAGATGCCACGCAAGCGCTGCTCGCTCTCGCGCAGCGCCGCGGAATCGTCAGCCTGGCGGGCCTCGAGCGAGCGCAGCGCGGCGTCCCTGCGATGCCGCTCGACGAGCTCCGCCGCAATCCTGGCGAGCATGGCGGCTAATGGCAATTCATCATCGGCGCGGCGGTGCGGTTGGCGGAACTGGGTGCTGAGCACGCCGACCATCTCTCCCCTGAAGGTGGTTATCGGCGTGCACTGCATGGACCGGATGTCCTCGGCGAGCATTACCTCGCGGTGCTTGGTGCCCAGCAAGCTTGGGAGGGTCTTGACATCGTCGATGACGACCCCCTCGCGCCGCCGTACGGCGTTCCAAGTGCGCTCAGAGCTGTGGTTGAGGAAGTGCCGCAGGAACCCTGACTCGGGGGCGTAACCGTAGTGGGCGACCATCTCCCACCGCTGGCTGTCATCCGAGACCAGCGCGAGGCAGCCTCGGTCGGTGCCGGTCAGTTCGAGCGCGGCGGCGAGGATCTCGTCAAACGCGGCGTGCAGGTTGGTTGCGGCGGCAAGGCGCGTGTGCAGATCCTGCAGCCGGCGCACGCCTGCGAAGTATGCCCACCGCTCATGTTCTTTAATCTCGCCGGATCGCTCGTCGATCGACCCAGTGGCCATAGTCCCTCCAGCCACTGCCCCCTGAGGTCAGTGCGGTGAAGTTTACGCCGGAGAGAGAAGCATTTAAAGCGGGATGACGAGTAGGTCAGGCAATGCCTCTCGCCATCCGGGATAGGGGGTCATCCTTTCGCTGTCCTTACCGGAACTCCAAGAGAGCAGCACACGACGTGGCATCAACTACCATCCTACCCACTTTCAGATCATACGGATCCGCGCATCATGCACGGTAGTCTGCAGAGCAAGTGTCGCGCGGCGCCGCGTCGGAGCTGCCGAAGCCACGGCAGCACTCCCCAGCGCCGCGCCGGTGTTCTATCCTCCAGGCGAGGAGGTGAACCATGTGCGGTCGGTTTGTGCGCCACACCCACGTTCGGGAGCTGACGGCGTTGGTCGGGGCGCTCGATCATCCCGCCGATCCGCGGCCGAGCTATAACATCGCGCCCAGCCAGGACGTTCTCAACGCGCACGAGCACGGCGGCCGGCGCGTGCTGGTGCCGATGCGCTGGGGGCTGGTGCCGCGCTGGGCGAAGGACGCAAAAAAGATGCACCCCATCAACGCTCGTGCCGAGACCGTCGCCAGCAATGGTGTCTTCCGGCTCGCCTTGCGCACCGGGCGCACCTTGATTCCCGCGGACGGATTCTATGAGTGGATGCGCAGTGAGCATGGCAAGCAGCCCTTCTACGTCTACCGCTGCGATGGCAAGCCCTCGTGGTTCGCCGGCGTGTCTGATACCTGGCAAGGCGCAGATGAGCCACTGACGACCTGCGCCATCATTACCACAGCGGCAAACGAAGACATGCAGCCTATCCATCACCGCATGCCGGTGATCCTGACCGAGGAGTCCTGGGATACTTGGCTCGATCCCCACAACGAGGACTGGGCTGGCTTGCAGCGGCTGCTGCGACCCTCGGCCGATGGGCTCATTACCCTGCGCCGGGTGAGCACCCGCGTAAATAACCCACGCAACGACCTGCCGGAACTCATCACAGCGGAACCCGGCGTGTGATCT
>JAKDMK010000617.1 GCA_030452365.1 Nitrococcus sp. | reverse complement strand
TTGGAACGGTAGTCAAATTGCGACGAGTAGCGGGCACGAAGCAGTGCTCATGAAGCTGAAGCAGTAGCACTACCACTTGTTTGATGAGGAGTACTCACGATGGAAACGACGCATGGATTAGCTAATGGGAAGAGCATTAACGTTTTTCGCTCGCTCATCCTCGCCATAGGCTGCTGGGCTTTGATCCTGGCTGTCCTCGCTTTCCCGACTGTCCTCGGTTTGTAAGGTGGCCCGGTCGTCAAGACTACTTACGGGTGAACTTAAGATAGAAGCCACCGTGTTGTGAATAGCGTTGTCACGCCGCACCCAGCCAGTGGCTGGATGCGGCGTGGGCCTCTGCCGGGGATATCGGTGACAATAACAATGACACGTTGCTGTTTACACGGTTTAACTAGCCCGGGCATTGGCCACGTTCGCGTCGCGGACGACCGCTCCCGAAGAACGCTTGTCTTTCGCCGAATTGGGGCAATACTTTTTGAAAGTGCCCGCGATTTCGGCAAGAAAATACGTACGGAGACGGGGGAACTGCCATGCATTGGAGGATCGTCTCGGCTGCCACGACGTTATACATCTTGTCGATTCTGTGCTTGGCATTCGCTAGTGTGCTCGCGCCTGCGGACGCGGCGAACGGGCTTAATGCGACGGGCTTCGGGGTTGAATCCTTGGCAATGGGCGGAGCGGACTCGGCCGTTTCGGCGGATCCTTACGCGCTCAACATCAACCCCGCCGGCCTTGCCCTCGTGCGCCGACCGGTGCTGACCCAGGAGCTCGCGGCCGCGCTGCCGCTCGATGTCACCCACGAAGATGCGCGCAACCCCTCGAAACGTGTGGCGACCCCGGCGGTGTTCATTGCCAATGGCGGTGCGGCACGGCCACTTGGCGAACGCGTCGGCGTCGGGTTGGGGCTGTTCGTCCAGGGCGGTGCGGGAAACTCCTTCCACGGGCTCAACACCGTTTTCGGCACCCGCGACGAACTGACGTCGATGTTCGGAGTCGTGCGCCTAGCGCTCGGCGCCGGCGTGCGGGTGACGGACAGGCTGTCCGCAGGCCTCGCTGTTTCCGCCTTGATCGGCACCAATAAACAGAAGATCTTTCCTCGGACCTCGTCGGCGGCACCCGCCTTTTTCGGCTACGATGTTTCGCGTCTCATCGGTGTCGCGCCTGCCGTGAAGGCGGGGCTGCGCTGGCAGGCCACACCCGCGCTGACGCTTGCGCTGACCTATGCGCCGCAAACGAACTTGACGCTGCGCGGCAACAAGGCGGTGGTGAATTTCGACGCGATTGGCATCGGCAAGGTCCGCTACCGCGACGTGAAGGCGAGCGGGCTGAACTTGGCGCAGGAGCTCACCATCGGTGCCGCATACCGCGTCAACGAGCGCCTGCTTCTCGCGGCCGATTTCGCCTGGATCGACTGGTCGCACGCCGTGAAGGAGAGCGTGCTGCGCCTCAAAGAGCCGGACCACCCGAACGCGCCCCCCGTAATCGAGGCGCGGGCGCGGCTGGGTTGGCGCGACCAGTACGTCGTGTCGCTCGGACTTGCCTATGATGCATCACCCGGGGTGCGACTCTATCTCGGCTACAATTACGCGCGCAATCCCGTCCCGCCTGAGCACTTGTCGCCTTTGCTCTCCTCGGTGATCGGCGAGATGCACCTGACCACCGGGCTTCGCTGGCGCGTCGGCCAGGCGTTCGATGTCGGCGGCGTCGTGGGCTACCAGCTTCGCCATTCA
>JAKDMK010000176.1 GCA_030452365.1 Nitrococcus sp. | reverse complement strand
ACAACATATTGTTTAATATAACAATTATTTCTGGATCATGCTTACGATACCCGCGCCTTACCCGCTTCCGTTTTCGGGCCGGTTGACCGTTCCCACGGTTTGACATTGTCCCATATTGCCGCTGGACATGGTTGCCGGGGTCAGCCAACCCGCGTAGCGCCGCATGCTTCTCCACTTCGGCAAGTCGCGCAGACTTGCAATCGGGTCGAATAGTGCCGGGCCATACGCTGTTTCCGCAAAGGCTCGCTCGTCAAGCCATTGGATGTTTTCGGATTTTACAGTACTTTACAGGACATTGCAGCGAGCCGCGGTGAGCGCGGCTATCGCCAAGGCCGCTACTTTGACCGTTCGCATCGTTCGGGCGTGAAGGGGGCGCTGCGCGCGGCTGCCGGCGGCAAGCACCGTTCCATCGCCAACATGGTGGGGGTGCTAATCCGGGACTATTGCGGGCGCAATGGCACTGTGATCCCCGAGCAGGGTTCGCTCGTCGATGAGAACTGCCAACAGCGAGCGGAAGCGCTGTGGGCAAGCGGAAGAAAAAGGCGTAATGGCGACGAAAAAGATCGCGAGTAAGAAAAAGGCGGCTGCACCTCGTGTGAGTCGCCTGCTATGCGAACAGCAAATGCCCGATGGCGAGAAAGGGTCTACTTCAGACCGTAATGGCTCCAGGTATCTGGTGAAGTCAAAACAACGTGTCGCCGACCACGGGGAGGTCTTCACACCGGCGTGGTTGGTCGATGCGATGCTCGATCTAGTGAAGGGCGAGACGGAGCGTATCGACGCGCGCTTCCTGGAACCGGCCTGCGGAAGCGGCAACTTCCTCGTGGAGATCCTGCGGCGAAAGCTCGCCGCCGTGGAACGCAAGTACGGCAGGTCTCAGTTCGAGCGTAGTCACTACGCGCTGCTCGCGCTGATGTGCGTGTACGGTATCGAGCTGCTGGTGGATAACATCGCCGAGTGCCGCGCCAACATGCTGGAGATACTCGCCGAGTACCTGAACCTGGATGCGTCGGACGAGCTTTATCGCGCCGCGTCTTGGGTACTGTCGCAAAATCTCGTGCACGGCGACGCGCTGACGATGCGCAACCACACAGGCCAGCCGATCACCTTCGCCGAGTGGGGTTACCTCGGCAAGGGCAAATTTCAGCGGCGCGACTTCCGCTTCGACGTACTCATCGGCTCGTCGGCCTTCAGCGCCGAGGGCTCGCTTTTTGCCCAACTCGGCAAGCACGAGATTTTTACCCCGACAAAAATCTGGCCGCCGATGACGGTGAGTGAGCTGGCTGGCATCAAAGGAGAATGACCATGGCGAAAATCACTGTGCAGGGCACATCCATCACGGTCTATTCCGAAGACGACAAGGATTTCATCTCGCTTACAGACATGCTCAAGGCCAAGGACGGGGACTTTTTCATCTCCGACTGGCTACGCAATCGCAGCACCGTGGAATTTCTTGGTATCTGGAAGCAGGTACACAATCCGAATTTTAATTATGGCAGATTCGCCACAATTAGAAGTCAGGCGGGCCTCAATAACTACAAGCTCAGCGTCAAGGAATGGGTGGCCCAGACTAACGCTATCGCGCTCGTCGCCAAGGCCGGACGCTACGGCGGCACCTACGCCCACAAGGACATCTCTTAGGATGGGCTTCAAAGTGTGGATCTCGATGCAAAGCCCCTCTCCCCTTGCGGGAGAGGGGTAATGGAACAACGTGAATTCGCCAAGCACTTGCGAAGACACATGACGGAAAGTGAAAACAGGTTGTGGCGACATTTGCGGGCACATCGGCTCAATGGCGAGAAATTCAGACGCCAACAACCGATTGGCCCCTACGTAGTTGATTTCGCGCATTTCGGCGCACGCCTGATCGTCGAAGCCGATGGCGGGCAGCACAATGATGCGCCGCATGACGAACAACGGGATAACTGGCTGCGTGCGCAGGGGTTCACGGTGCTGCGGTTCTGGAATAACGAGATCATGGGCAATCTGGAGGGCGTTCTGGCGACGATCATGCATGCAGTGGCGAATCCCCCCTCTCCCCCAACCCCTCTCCCGCAAGGGGAGAGGGGTGAAAAGCGTGCTTCCGTTCAACACTCAGACGGTGAAAAATTGGTCACAGATACAAAGCCCCTCTCCCCTTGTGGGAGAGGGGTTGGGGAGAGGGGTAAGAAGCATTCTTCCACCCAACACTCAGACGGTAGCAAATGACCGAACAAGTCGGGTTCACCCTGCGCGGTCGCAACCCGGATGTGCTGACCTGCATCGCCAACCTCTCCAACGACGAGGTGTTCACCCCGCCGGAGTTCGCTAACCGCATGCTCGACACGCTGGCCGAGGCCTGGGCCGCCGACCACGGCGGCGAGAACCTGTGGGCGGACAGCACGGTGCGGTTTCTCGATCCCTGCACCAAGTCAGGCGTGTTTCGACGCGAGATTACCCGTCGCCTCACCGAGGAGCTGGAGGACGAGATACCGGACCTCCAAGCGCGCGTCGGTCAAATTCAGCCGCTTTGCGTCTTCCGCTTTCCTGTGCTCGCGGCCCGCACCCAACTGCCCCAAGGGGCTCCCTAAAAACTGTCAGGCGCGTCGCGGAAGCGGAACCACTTCTGCCCCACCCTTTAGCTTGTCGAGGTAGCTCGCCCTTTGCTGCATCATCGCGCGGCGTTCCTTGAGGAATAACGAATCGAATGGCGCGGCGAAGCTTACGTGCCTCGCTCACCTGTCGTTGCGCAGGTTTCGGTCGTATGTGTGTCTCGTCTTGAGCCGCCCGTCACCGCGCTTGGGTAATCCGCGCGTTGCGCAAGCGGCGCGACCTGTGATCGGCTCACATCGGGTACCCTCGTTGATTGGACGATGATCCCAGAAAAGCTTACCAATTCGCTGGCTTGTGGATCGTAGTGCCCGGAATCGGGTTAGGAAGCTGACTCGTTTTCAACATCCAGGTACGGATTGGTTTAACGAAATCCGCGTGCTGCCTAAGCCGCCAGGATGTCTTGCGCGTCCGTGTCCGTGCCCCAGGCGTCACTATGCCAATGAGCTTCTTATGCTGGGCCTTAACCAGTCGTAGCGACTCCGCCAAGTCGGAGTCGTTGGAAACAACAACCGCACAGTCGTAGGCATCCTGCCATGCGTCGTTGAGTACATGCAGCGCAAGATTTACGTCCGAACCCTTTTCCTCGTTCTTCCAGACCTGAACAGACGGCGGCGGCGGATTCGCATGCTCCATCGCGATTTGATGCCGCAGAAAGTGGCCAAAGTACAACTCCACCAGCGGGCAATGCGTCTGCAAGGCGGTCAAGTAGGTATCCTGCCGGACATGCACGTTTGGATCGCTCGCCGTTGGTTGCACACGCGCGGTGAAATACTTCAGCTTGACCAGTGTATTCTGTGGGCCAAGCACTTTCCGGAACAGTGCGGCTGGGTCAAGCCATTTCCACGAAGTCCCCTTCACGGCACCGTAGTAGAAATTGAAGCCGTCTACATAGACGGTAGTGCGATAAGGCGGCTTTGGCATGGTGTTCAGGACCCGGAAAAAGCAAGGGCCTCCAGAGGAGGCCCCGCGCCCGGCAGCCAGAAGCCACCGGGGTAGTAGTCTGCGAAGTATAGCTTAGTTGATACTCCGGGGCATCCACATCCGTCCATTACGTTCCAGACGATTCCTAGCTTAGCAGCCGCTTGATGGGCGTCACCTTGCCGCCATTTGCCATGTTCTCTGTCATGTCCGCCCATTGCTGCATCATCGCGCGACGCTCTTCCAGGTGTTCGGCCTGGTTGTAGCTGGCGCGCAGCTTGTTGCGCTCCTTGCGGGCAAGCTGGCGTTCAATCACGTCAGGCCGGTAGCCAATTTCATTCGGGATGGTTGAGTGATAATGCAAACAACATTACTGGATTAATGGTTGGATGGGATACCCACTTATGGACCCGCTTTTCCTCGCGGTATTGCTGCATCCCGCGCTGTTATTGTCGCCCGGATCGGCAACGGCACGCCACGGTGGCTGGTAATATAGGCCCGCCAGCTTATGTATGGACGGAATATCCACAGGCCGAGCTACAGCGGTCGCAGCAGCTCGCCGTTCTCCTCCGCCCAGCGCACCGCATCCAGGTAGATAGCCGTGTGCACCGAGACATCGACGCCGCGGCTGCGCAGGGCGTCCCACTGGGCGCGCTCGTAGTCCAGCGCCCGCGCCAGCAGCTCACCCAGCGGTCCCTCCCCGCCGAGCAGCGCCAGCTTTAGGTTGACGCTGAGCGGTACGCTGTCAAGCAGCTCCTCCATGGGCTGGTCGAGCATCGCGTCGAGGGTCGAGAACAGCCCCGCGGTGAAGGCCGTTGCCGGATTCACGCCGTCGATGCGCTCCGCGAGGCGCTCGCACATGCGCGCGCGGATCAGCCCGGTCTTCAGCAGCTCCGGGGGTTTGGCCGTGTCGATGCCGGAGTAGAGCATCAACGAGGCCCAGTCGCGGATGGTGCGCCTACCGAGCAGCACAATCGCCTCCTGCATCGAATTGATCTCCCGGCGCCGCGCGAAAGTGGCGCAGTTGACATAGCGCAGCAGCCGATAGGACAGAGTGACATCCTGTACGATCAACCGCTCCAGCTCGTCCAGTGATAGCGCCGGATCTTCAATGTGCGCCAGGAGATTGACCACCCTGGCTCGATCGGCCGGGAGGGAGCGCCCGCGGACCACATTGGGGCGACAGATAAAGTAGCCCTGGAAGTACTCGCAGCCGAGCGCCAGGCAGCGCTCGAACATCTCCGCAGTCTCAACCCGGACGGCCACCACCTCGAGGCCGCGCGCACGCAGGCGGCGCACGTAGGCCTCGAGCGCCTCGGGCGGCAACGCCAGCACGTCCAGCTTGACGATATCCGCGAGCGCCAGTAGCGGTTCGGTGCCAGGGCGCCAGGCGAAGTTGTCCAGCACGATGCGGAAGCCGTCTTTGCGATAGCGGTGCAGTCCCGCAACCACCTCAGCGTCGGGATCGATATCCTCCGACACCTCCAGCGCCACTTGCTCAGGACTCATGGGCAGGATGATGCTGCCGGTGAGAAAGGGGCGGGTCAGGTTGATGAATGCCCGCTGACTGCCGACAATCTGTTCCAGTCCGAGCTCCATGAATGTGCTCACTAGGACCTGAGAGCTTGCCAGATCGCGATCGTCGAAGCGGGCGCGATTTTCGTCGCCGGCCCGGTAGAGCAGCTCATAGGCAACCACCCTCTGGCTACGATCGACGATGGGCTGACGACCGATGAATAGATCGACGCTCACTGCATTTTTCCACTACCTACGTGCTTTTAGATTACCCGCAGATGGCACCGGCGGTCGAGTTTCTCCGCGGGCAGCCGGCCTCTGGACCGTTGTGCCCAGCAACGAAGGCTGTACCTAGCGAGCCGTACCGCCACAACGCATGCCGCGTGGCGAGCGGCTGGCACTCGATCAGCAGGCGTTGCCCGCGGCGATGGTGAAATTCGCGTGGCGCATACTGGCGATGCCGAATAGCGGAGATTGCAGATGAGCTAATGTCACGTTATATTGAATAATATTTAGATCCAAAATAACATAAAGTCGGCGCCATGGGCTGGAGACTCTAATTCATTTGAAGGCTCCGGGTAAATACTCAACCCTCGTCATCCTGCGCGCAGCGAAGCTGCGTCGCAGGATCCAGCGACTAGATTCTGCGACTCCGCCTAACGGCTCCGCGCAGAA
>JAKDMK010000175.1 GCA_030452365.1 Nitrococcus sp. | reverse complement strand
CAGGCCCTAGTCCCGGCGCCGGGAAGCGAGTCGAAGCAGGGCATCGCGCAGTGGGCCGGCGTCCATGCAGTCGGCCGTTTGCCGCAGGGTCGCGGCGGCTGCTGTCGACAGCCGCGGCGGCGGTTTCGACCGGCGCGCGCTGAGAGCGGGCTCGATGCGAATCTGAAATTGCCGCGGCTGCTGCCCCAGAATAGCTTCGGCGCTACGCAGCAAGCTCGTGCGCCGGTAGCGCAGCTGGGTAGCCCAGAGCGGACTCTCGGTGACGAGGCACAAGAGCTCGGCGTCGATTCTTGCCAGTCGCCAATGTTCGGCCAGGCTTTGCGGCAACGCAGCCTGAAGCTCTCGCTGGTGGCGGGCGCTGATGCGGGTCTGGCGGGCGATATGGGACAGGGCGCTGGCGTCGCCGCGAAACCACCAGCGCAGGTTTTGCGGACGCCCGCAACGGCGCGTGTTGTCATCAAAGGCAGTCATTCACGGGCAGCAGCGCAAGTTGAGCCAGTGTTACAATGTACCAATCAGCGGATACGCAATAGTACATCATTTTCCTGTCCAGGACGCGGGCGGGCCTGCCACGGCTTGATCGCCGCGTTTCCATGTGAGCTGAATCGGGTGAGCACCCTATGCTGAACGCCATCGCAAAGAAGGTATTCGGTAGCCGCAATGACCGGGTCATCCGGAGAATGCGCAAGGCGGTCGAGCAGATCAATGCACAGGAAGAGGCTATCCACGCGCTCTCCGACGCCGAACTGCGTGCCAAGACGGACGAGTTCCGTAGTCGCTGCAGCAACGGTGAGAGCCTAGACGATTTGCTCCCGCAGGCGTTTGCGGTGGTTCGAGAGGCGGCGCAACGCACCGTTGGGATGCGTCACTTCGACGTTCAGCTCATCGGTGGCATGGTCTTGCACGAGGGCATGATCGCCGAGATGAAAACCGGCGAAGGCAAAACCCTGGTCGCTACCTTGGCCGCGTACCTCAATGCGCTGCCTGGTGCCGGGGTGCATGTCATCACCGTCAACGATTATCTAGCCCGCCGGGATGCCGAATGGATGGGCAGGATCTATCGATTCCTGGGTCTGTCCGTCGGAGTGGTCGTACCCGGTATGGAGGTGGCGGTCAAGCGTGAGGCTTACCTCTCGGATATCACTTACGGCACCAATAACGAATTCGGTTTCGATTATCTGCGTGACAATATGGCGCTGCGCATCGAGGAGCGCATGCAGCGCGGTCGGGGGTATGCAATCGTCGATGAGGTTGATTGCATTCTTATTGATGAGGCGCGTACGCCGCTGATCATATCGGGACAGGCGGAGCAAAGCAGCGAGCTGTATTTGCGCATGAACGCGCTGGTACCCAAACTAACACGCCAGCAGGAGCAGGACGGCCCCGGCGATTTCCATGTCGATGAGAAGGCACGCCAGGCTTTCCTCACGGAGGACGGCCAGATACGAGCCGAAGAATTGCTCCGGCGAGCGGGCCTGCTGCGCTCCGAGGAAAGCCTCTACGATGCCCATAACATCGCGATGTTGCATCATCTAAATGCGGCCTTGCGGGCGCATGCGTTATTCCAGCGTGATGTCCACTATCTGGTGCGCGATGCGCAGATCGTAATCGTCGATGAGTTCACCGGCCGGGCGATGTCCGGGCGGCGCTGGTCGGAAGGATTACACCAGGCGGTCGAAGCCAAGGAGGGGGTGCCGATCCAGGCCGAGAACCAGACGCTGGCCTCGATCACCTTTCAGAATTACTTCCGCATGTATAACAAGCTCTGCGGCATGACCGGAACGGCGGATACCGAGGCCTATGAGTTCCAGCATATCTATGGTCTGGAGGTCGCGGTTATACCCACCAACCAACCAATGATCCGAGAGGATTCGCATGACTTGGTGTTTCTAACCCAGCAGGAGAAATACGCGGCCATCCTCGAGGACATCGAAGGCTGTAATGGGCGCGCTCAGCCGGTGCTGGTCGGCACGACCTCCATCGAGAACTCCGAATACATCTCCGCGCGGCTGCATAAGGCGGGCATTGCGCATGAGGTTCTCAATGCCAAGCAGCATGAGCGCGAGGCCGGAATCGTCGCCCAGGCCGGACGACCGGGCGCGGTGACGATCGCGACCAATATGGCTGGACGCGGCACCGACATTGTCCCGGGCGGCAACGTAGAGGCCGAGATCGGCGCGCTCCAGGGGCCCGACCCGGCGAGCGTGCAGACGCTGCGCGAGGAATGGCAAGTGCGGCATGATCGGGTGATCGAGGCTGGTGGAGTGCACGTTATCGGCACCGAACGCCACGAGTCGCGGCGTATCGATAACCAGCTGCGTGGGCGCTGCGGCCGGCAGGGGGATCCCGGTTCCACCCGCTTTTATCTCTCGCTCGAAGATAACCTGCTGCGCATCTTTGCCTCTGAGCGCGTTTCGGGTCTGATGCAGCGCCTGGGCATGCGCGAGGGAGAGGCCATCGAGAGCGGCATGGTTTCGCGGGTGATCGAGAACGCCCAGCGCAAGGTCGAGGGGCACAACTTCGATATCCGCAAGCATCTGCTCGAGTTCGACGATGTCGCCAATGATCAGCGCAAGGTGATCTACCAGCAACGCGACGGCCTGCTCGATGCCGAGGAAATCTCGGAAACCATCAAGGCCATGCGCTTGGACGTGATCAACAGCGTCATCGATGAGTATGTCCCGCCCAACAGCGTTGATGAGCAGTGGGATATACCCGGTCTGGAGCAGGCACTGCAGGCCGAATTCAATATTCGCCTCCCGGCGCAAGAGTGGCTCGACGAAGAGGAGGCTCTGCACGAGGAGACGCTACGTGAGCGCATCCAGCAGGCGATTGAAGAGCAATACGAGATCCGGGAGGAGCAGGTCGGCGCTGAGATCATGCGCCAGGTCGAGAAGAGCTTTCTGCTGCAGGTGCTGGATTCGCATTGGAAGGACCATCTTGCGGCAATGGACTATTTGCGGCAGGGAATTGGCTTGCGCGGCATGGCACAGCGTGATCCCAAGCAGGAGTTCAAACGCGAGGGATTTGCGATGTTTCAGGAAATGTTGGAGGGAATCAAGCGCGAGACGATCAAGATTCTGTGTCACGTGCAAGTGCGCAGCGAGGAGGCCGCGCGCGCACTCGAACAGCCGCCGGAGCCGCAACTGGAATTTCAGTTCCAACACGCGGCGGCGGACAGCCTTGCGGCCACCGATGCCGATGAGACTGTCTCCGAGGCGGTTGAGGCTCCTGCCAAGCCCTATGTACGCACGCAGCGTAAGGTTGGGCGCAATCAAATTTGCCCCTGCGATTCCGGGAAGAAGTATAAGCACTGCCATGGACGGCTGGCGTGAGGCGGATGGGCGATGGCGGTTGGTGAGCGCTCAGCGCAGCGGCTCAGGCCTGTTGCAGGCGTGCGCCTCGGCACCGTGGCAGTGGGTATTCGCAAGCCCGATCGACCGGATTTGGTGCTCTTCGAGCTGGCCGAGGGCACGCACTGCAGCGCCTTACTGACTCGCAACCGCTTCCGCGCGGCGCCCGTTCTCGTTACCGAGCAACACCTAGCGGCAAGCGGCCAGGTTCGCTATTGGCTGGTGAATACCGGTTGCGCCAATGCCGGCACTGGCGCGCAGGGCGTGCGCGCCGCTTTGAGCTGCGCCCGCCGGGTTGCCGAGCAGGGCCATTGCGCCGTGTCCGAGGTCTTGGTGTTTTCTACCGGAGTGATCGGCGAACCCTTGCCGGTCGATCGGATCGTCGAGGCGGTGCCTCAGGCCTTCGCGGAGTTGGCAGGTGATGCCTGGGAGGCCGCGGCTTGCGGTATCATGACCACGGACACCCGCCCCAAAGGGACATCGAGGGTGCTGAATATAGCAGGGCAGCCGGTGACCCTAACCGGGATAGCCAAGGGAGCGGGCATGATACGCCCTGATATGGCCACCATGCTGGCTTTCCTTGCGACCGATGCCGTGCTTGAGCCGGATTGGGCGGCACAAGCCCTGCGCGCCGCCGTCGATGCCTCCTTCCATCGAATCACGGTAGACGGCGATACCTCCACGAACGATGCTTGTGTTCTCGCAGCGACAGGTCGTTCCGGGGTCCGGGTTGATGCCGCCGAGGACGGCGGCCGGTGTTTCGTTGCAGCCTTGACGGAGGTTTGTCAATCTCTGGCGCGTGCGATCGTTTGTGACGGAGAGGGTGCCACGCGGCTGGTCAGCGTGGACGTGATCGAGGCGGCTGACGCGGCCGAAGCGGCTCGAGTGGCTTTTACTATCGCCGAATCCCCCTTGGTCAAGACGGCCGTATTTGCCGGTGATCCCAACTGGGGCCGCATCCTCGCGGCCGTAGGGCGTGCCGGTGTCGCGGATATGGACGTCGATCGTGTCCGAATCTATCTGGATGACCTCTGCGTCGCCGAAAACGCTGCCCGCAGCCAGCACTATCAGGAGAGTCAAGCCGTGGCGCGCATGAGCGCAGAGGAGGTTAGGATTCGGGTAGCCTTAGGCCGGGGCGATGCTGCAACCCGCGTCTGGACCTGCGATCTGTCTTACGACTACATCAAGATCAACGCGGAATATCGGAGTTGAGTGACGAGTGACGAGTGACGGGCGATGGCACAAGGCAGAATATATCCCGCTATCGTCCACGTCGCCGTCGGCGTCATCACCGACCCGGCCGGCCGTGTCCTTATCACCCGGCGTCCCGATCACGTCCATCAGGGCAGCCGCTGGGAGTTCCCTGGCGGCAAGATCGAGCCAGGTGAGGATATCCGCGCCGCACTCGCGCGCGAGCTGGTGGAGGAGCTGGCCATCCGGCCGACAGCGGCGCATCCGCTGATCTGCATCCCGTTCCGCTATCCCGAGAAATCCGTGCTGCTCGACGTCTGGCGGATTACGGCCTTCGACGGCGAGCCTCACGGCCGGGAAGGGCAGCCGCTGCGTTGGGTCGTGCCCGCGGAGCTTCCCAGCTACCGCTTCCCGCCCGCCAACCGCCCGATCATGGTCGCGGCCATGCTCCCGGACTGCTACGCGATTTCACCGGACATCGATGATCCCGATGCCTTCCTCAGCGCACTGGAGCGGACGCTGGTGGCTGGTGTCGAGCTGATTCAGCTAAGGGTGCGATGTCTTCCCGCGGTGCCCTTGCGGCGACTTGCCGAAGCTGCTATGGATCGTGTCCGCGCCGCTGGAGGCAAGCTGCTGATCAACGGAGATTGGGATCTCGCCCAAGCAGTCGATGCCGACGGCGTGCATCTGGCCGCCACGCAGCTCGCGGAGCTAGACAGCCGGCCGTTACCCCGGGACCGGCTAGTCGCAGCCTCCTGCCACAGCCCCGCCGAGCTGGCTCGCGCGGTGACGCTGGGGGTGGACTTCGCTGTGCTCTCGCCCGTGTGCGCCACTTCGAGCCATGTCGGGCGCAGGCCGCTGGGGTGGCTGAAATTTACCAATTGGATCAAGGATGTGCCGATCCCGGTGTATGCCTTGGGTGGACTCGGACCGGGGGATCTGGAGCGCGCGTGGCGGGCTCGCGCCCAGGGCGTGGCCGCAATCAGAGGTTTTTGGCGTGGCAATACTGGCTAGTCGGCAAGCTCCAGCCGCCGTTCGATGCGATCGGTGCGCGAGACAAGCCGGTCAATGCGGCTTGATTGCTCGGCCAGGGCGACGTGGACATGGGCGATATCGTGTTCAAGTTGGCCGCGGCGCGTTTTGACTTCACGTAGGTCCTCACGCAGCTCGCCTTTGAACTCGCGCAGTTCATTACGCA
>JAKDMK010000616.1 GCA_030452365.1 Nitrococcus sp. | reverse complement strand
TCATGTCTTTCTCACAGGGGACAGTGGCTTCCGCCGTGTGGAGAAATTGCGTACCGAAATGCTTGGTTGACCATGCGCATCGCGTTTCTGTGCAAACGTCGCTATATGGGCAAGGATGTGATCCTGGACCGTTTTGCGCGGCTGTACGAAATCATGCTCGGATATGAGGCTGATCTCCGCGAGCTGCTAAACGGTTAACGGAAAAGGCCATAGATCAACGCCGGAATGATGCGCCGCCATGGCTTAAAACGCATCCGGCATCGCGCGCAGCCAGCGGGTGGCGGGCGCATGCGGGCGTTCGATCTCGAACGTTTCACGCCAGGCTTCAATGCATAGGTTGCGATAACGAAAGCCGGTGGCCGCCAGCATCCGTTCCAGTTGTTTCATCTGCATCGGCTCGCAATCATAGAACGTACCCTTTCGCATCAGCCGCAGGTACGGCGTGCGCCAGGCATGTGGCCACCAGCTTAAAAACTTCAGCCGATAGTGCGGCTCCGTGAGCATCCAGCGGTTGGGTACGGCGAGGTAGCCGATACCGGTAGGCTTCATCACGCGGCGAATTTCGGCGAGGTGCCTGTGCTGCGCGCCGGCATTTCCGACGTGTTCGATGACATGGTTACTCAGAACGATATCGAAGCTTGCCTTTTCAAACGGCAGTTCCACGCCTTGTACCTGCCGATACGTGTAACCATCGTGCACGAGACGATTGTCGTGGATGTCGACCGCGGTGACGGCGCAATCCGGGCCTGGATGCGTGCCGAAGTAGCGCGCGATGCCGCCCGAGCCGGTACCGATTTCCAGCATGCGCATGGGTTGTCCGCGCTGCGCAAGGGCAAGTAGGCGCTCGATTTTCATGGCCTTCCAATCGCGCGACGCCAGATCGAGCACGGCGTGCGGTTGGCGTTGGTGCACAGTCGTATTCATTGCAAGCGGGCACCGCGTGCCTTTGTCACCTGATGGGGCATTTGCCGACCTTCCCGCACGCGGGGCAGCCCTCGGTTTTCACCAGCCGGCGCAGTGAAATCAAACGTCGCCAAATACCTCGCCACCCGCTCTGCGCATCGCGTCTGCCAGCTTGCCATCGAAGGTGGCCAGCACTGAGCCCGTGCGCAGTGCCAGATCCAGATAGGTGGCATCGTAGGCGGTCAGTCCGTACTCACGCGCCAAGGCCATGATGAGGTCACGCCGAGTCACCGGTGCTGCGTCATCTGTTGTGATTGACAACCCATAGAGCCTATCGAGGTAGTCGATTACCTGGGCTTCCGTGATGATACGGCGTCGTTCGCCGACCAACAGGGCATTCGCTACCTCCGTGTGCCAAAGTGGCGGCACCAGGGTTTCGGCGTCAGCGACAGCCAACAGCGCCTGGTCGGCACGGGCCACTTCTTGCGCAAGTTCTCGCTCAAGCAGCCAAGCCAGCGCCATTGAGGCGTCCAAAGTCAGCCTCACCGCCGGCCGTCCGCGATCCACTCGGCTAACATTTCTCCGGAAACCCCGCGCACTTTGGGCATGTTGCGCATAGCTTCAACGGCGGCACGAGCATTTTGCCGAACGGCTCGTGCACTCGGAACAAGATCAGCGACCGGGCGGCCGCGTAGCGTGATTGTGTACCTTTGTCCGCGCTGGACCTCCCGCAGAAGCGCAGACAGCTTGGCCTTGGCATCGAAAGATCCAATTTCGGTATACATTCGCACCCTCATTAAAACTAGTTAAGAACCTAGATTACTCTACCTCGGTGCTATACGCCAGGGTTCGCAGCA
>JAKDMK010000615.1 GCA_030452365.1 Nitrococcus sp. | reverse complement strand
CGCGGTTCTACGGCATCCTGCTGGGCTGCGTCGGCGCGGGTGCGGTGGGCGGCGCGTTTCTGCTGCCGCGGCTCAAAGCTGCGCTCGGAGCGGACCGACTGGTCGCGCTCGGCACGCTAGGCACCGCGCTGGTGCTGGTAGTCTTCGCGCTGGTGCCGAACCAATGGATTGCCGCGGCAGTCAGTCTGCTGGCCGGAGTATCCTGGATCGCGGTTCTTTCCAGCCTCAATGTCTCGGCCCAGGTGTCGTTGCCCGACTGGGTACGCGCTCGAGGACTTGGCGTGTTTGTCACCGTGTTCTTCGGCGCGATGAGCGCGGGCAGTGTCGCGTGGGGGCAGACTGCAAGCGTGCTCGGCGTCCCTGCAACACTGATCATTGCGGCGGGCGGTGCCGTGCTCGTAATGCCGCTGACCTGGCGGTGGAAGCTGCAGCTTGGCGCGGATATGGACCTGAGCCCTTCGATGCACTGGCCGGCGCCGGTGGTCGCGGGCGAGATCGCGCATGACCGTGGGCCCGTCATGGTCACGGTCGAGTACCGCATCGGTCCCGCCGAGCGCGAAACCTTTCTTGAGGCGATGACCGACCTGGGCGCGGAGCGGCGGCGCGACGGCGCCTTTGCCTGGGGCGTGTTCGAGGACGTCGCCGACCCCGCAAGATGTGTCGAGTATTTCATGGTCGAGTCTTGGCTCGAGCACCTGCGCCAACACGAGCGCGTGACCAACGCCGACCGTGTGTTGCAGGCGCGCGTGCGCCACTTTCACGAAGGGGATACACCACCTCTCGTCACGCACTTTGTCGCGGCGTCAGTTGACGGCACCAGCCAACCGTCAGTGCCGCAAAACGGGAATCAGGAGAAAACGGCATGAAAAGTGCCCGTACGAGTGCCGCTGGGGCTAATCGGCGCGCTGCTTATAGTGGCCTTGACACGCCGCTTCATTGGCAAAGATCTGTGCCGGCCGAGCGCGGATGACGCCAAAGTTCGCATCCGTGCTCTTGCTGGTGGTCTTCTGCGCCTTGAGTGGCACCGCGCTCATAGGGTGCACCAGGGGGCTCGCTCTGCACCGCGGCGTGCTCGACTACGATCGAGCGGTGAGCCGAGCCCAGGCCGAGATGCTGCTCCTCAACGTCGCCCGGGCCCGCTACGATCGACCATTGCACTTTACGACGGTGACCGGTATCGCGGCGACATTTGAGTATCGGCTGGACGCGGCGCTCGGCGCCGAACTTGTGGAGAACCCAGATCTGTCACTGCTTCTACCGTCGGTGGCAACCGGGATCTCGGAAAGCCCGACGGCCAGCATCGTCCCGATCCACGGCGAGGACTTCGCCAAACGGCTGCTGACACCCTTCGAGGAGACTAAGTTCGCCTATTTCATCGAGCAGGGCGAGGATCCGGATATCATCCTTCGCCTGATGGCCAGTGAGATCCTCATCGGCGTGGGCGCGCAACAAATGCGCTACCGCAACGATCCCGGCCGGCCGGAGGAATACCGGTCGTTCCGGCAGTATGCGCTCCACTTGGCCATGCTCGGGCAGACGAACCAGCTGCACGTGGGGCCGATTACCTATCAGCAGACATGGCCGATCCCGCCCGAGACCGACATGGCCTTGGCGGAGTACGTTGATGTATTGGAACAGGGTTATGAGTTGAAGTCAGTGCCAGGCAAGGGACTCGCACTCACCACGGAGGTCGCCGGGCGAATCGCCATCACCAACTACGCTTTGACCGCACTGCCCAACGAGGAGCGGCAGCGGCTGCAGGAGC
>JAKDMK010000614.1 GCA_030452365.1 Nitrococcus sp. | reverse complement strand
CCACTGCTTGCCGTAAATGGGACCAAGATCGCCTGTCTCATCGGCCCACGCGTCCCAAATAGAAACGTTGTGCTCCCGCAGATAGCGAACGTTGGTCTCGCCCGATAAAAACCAGAGCAGCTCATGGATGATTGAGCGCAGGTGAAGTTTTTTGGTAGTGACTAGCGGGAAGCCATCGGCCAGATCGAAGCGCATTTGGTGGCCGAATACGGCAATCGTCCCAACGCCCGTTCTGTCTTCACGCTCGATGCCATCGGCGAGCACCCGCTTGATCAGGTCATGGTACTGCCGCACTGTTCTGCCCTCCCAGGTTGGCGGCTGCCGCTCTGTGTTGATCTAAGGCGCGATGTTCGCGCGGTGGCGTCGCTGCTCGGTGCTCGTCTTGATCCATTCATACGCGCACCGACCCGGCGCCTTCGAGTCGGCCGCGGTAAGCCCACGCGAGCAGCCCAAGACCGGCGAAGATCATCGGCAGCGAAAGCACCTGGCCCATGGTGAGCCAGCCAAATGCAAGATAGCCAAGCTGTGGATCCGGCATACGCACGAATTCCACCAGGAAACGAAACACGCCGTAACAGAGCAGGAACAGGCCGGATACCGCACAGGTCGGCCGCGGTCGCCGTGAGAACAGCCACAGGATAGTGAATAGCACCACGCCTTCGAGCAGGAACTCATAGAGCTGCGAGGGATGCCGGGGCTCGGAACCTAACCCAGGGTAAACCATGCCCCAGGGGAGAGCCGTGGGCGCCCCCCAGAGCTCGCCGTTGATAAAATTGCCGATGCGCCCGGCCCCAAGCCCGATGGGTACCAAGGGGGCGAGGAAGTCGGCGACACGCAATAAAGGCTTCTCGTTGCGCCATGCGAACCACCAGGTCATGGCTATGACCCCAAGCAGTCCACCGTGGAAGCTCATTCCGCCCTGCCAGATCTGAAACAAAGTCAGCGGATTGGCGAGCAGCCGATCCAGGGCGTAGAAAAACATGTAACCCAAGCGCCCGCCGATAACGACCCCGACCGCGACGAACAACACCAGATCGTCCATTTGCTGGGGCTCGAGCGGGGACCAAGGCCGCCGCGCCCGACGCCGCCCCAGCCACCAGCCCGCGATGAAGCCGACGGCATACATGATGCCGTACCAGTGAACGGCTAACGGGCCGAGCTGAAAGGCAATCGGGTCGATGTTCGGGTAGTGCAGCATTAGCGGCCTCTAACAAGCTTTTTGAAAAACGTAGCGAGCGAAGGCAGGTTGGGCGTGGACGGAGCGCAGAAACCGCAGTGTACACACGAGTACATGAGGATTTCGAGCACCGCCCACGCCCAAGATGTCAAGCGCAGTAGTTTTGCAACAGCTTGTAAGGAGTTATCGCTTAGCACGCGATGTTATCCTTGCGCAGTTGGTTTTGCGGCGCGCGGGCATCCGCTACAATCGACGGCTCGAAGGAGGATGCCAGGCAACCATTGGAGGGTTTCTAGCGTGCAGTGTGCGCATCATGTACCAGAGTGTTTTGAGGACGCTGTAATCCCATCCACGGACAGAACGCTATTCTACATCGCACCAAGTGAGCGCACGCGGCGCAATCCTAAACTCGATCACCGCCCCGTGCCTAACAGGGGGCCAGGCTGCCTTCCTGATCGTTGGTCCAGAGCCGCCCTGGGATTCATCTGTTGGTTTGGACTATTGGCAGCGGCCAACAGCGCCCATGCCGGCCCCACACGCTATGTGACGGATCAGTGCAGCATCAATCTGCGCAGCGGCGCCAGCATT
>JAKDMK010000174.1 GCA_030452365.1 Nitrococcus sp. | reverse complement strand
GTCGAGCCTACATGGAGGTATTCACGGCGTGTCTCGCCAGAGCGCATCGCGCCGGGCGTCGGCACGGCACCCTGACAATAGCGGAGGTTCAGCCCGTAGATCCCTCGCCGGTGCCGTCGTCACTCGCACCTACAGATCGTAGCCGCGTTCCTCGTGCTGCGTGATATCGAGACCGATGGTTTCGTGCTCATCACTCACGCGCAGGCCGGTGGCCCAGTCCAGCAATTTGAGGATGGCGTAAGTCAGGACAGCCGTATACACGATGGTGGCAATGACCCCAACCGCTTGCACCCCGAGTTGGCCGCCGATGGAATCGATGCCCTCGGAAAAACCCAAACCCGAGAACAGCCCAAGCTGGGTAGAAGCGAACACCCCTACCAGCAGAGTGCCTAGGGTGCCACCGACACCGTGTACTGGGGATACGTCCAAGCTGTCGTCGATATTGAGCACTCTTCCCAAAAAGTTGGTGGCGGCAAAGCAGGTCACCCCCGCCGCCAGGCCGATGACCAGGGCCCCGGCCGGCCCGACGAAGCCGGAGGCCGGGGTGATCGTGCCCAGACCCGCGACCATGCCGGTGACAATGCCGAGCACGCTGGGTTTTCCGTAGCGCATCCATTCCGCAACCATCCACGCCAGCGAGCCCGCGGCGGCGGCGATGTGGGTAACAAGGATGGCCATGCCCGCGGCGCCGTTCGCAGCCAGGGCCGAGCCGCCGTTAAAGCCAAACCAGCCTACCCAGAGCATGCCGGCGCCGGTGACCGTCATGGTCAGGTTATGCGGCGGCATGGCGGTGCGCGAGTAGCCCCGGCGCGGACCGACCACCAGCGCGGCGACCAGGGCCGCGACCCCGGCGGTGATATGCACCACGGTGCCCCCAGCGAAATCCAAAAGCCCCATCTGGCCGAGCCAGCCGCCGCCCCATACCCAGTGGACGATCGGCACATAGACCAGGGTCAGCCACAGCGCGGTGAAGGCGAGCAGGGCGGGGAAGCGCAGGCGCTCCGCGAAACCGCCAACCACTAGCGCCGGGGTGATGATGGCGAAGGTCAGCTGGAACATGGCGTAAACGCTCTCCGGCACGGTTCCGATAGCGCTATCCACGCCCATACCGGCGAATAGCACCCTTGAGAAGCCGCCGATAAAGGCGTTGCCCTCGGTGAACGCGAGGCTATAGCCGTACACGAACCACAATAGCGTCACCAGACAGCATATGGTGAAGCACTGCATGAGCACCGAGAGCACGTTGTGCGCCCGCACCAGGCCGCCGTAGAAGAGCGACAGGCCGGGCAAGGTCATGAACAGCACCAGCGCGCTGGACGTCATGATCCAGGCCGTATCCGCACCATTGGCAGCGGGCTGTGCCCAGGCGGGACCGGCCGCCAGCAGACCCGGCAGCGCGAGCGCGCATGCGAAACGCCAGTACTCAGGTTTCATGCAACCCCCATTTGTTTACGAAATTGCGCCTACTTGCCCGCGCAAATGCGTCGGACCGGCGCCGGAATCATCAAAAGTTATGGACCTTCTCGCCGTGCTCGGAGCTATCCAGACGTAAGCTTTCGACCTCTTCGGAAACCCGAAGGCCGGCGCGAACTTCGTCCAAGATTCGGCTCCAGTGCATACGCGCTTCGTAGGATTGGATTTCTTTCGTGTCTCGTCAGGGCGCATCGCCCTGTGCCTCGGTACGGCCCACTGACAATAGCAGCGTAAGGATTAGTATGCAGCAACACACCAGCTATCACTACATAAGTTCAGATGCCGTTTTATGACACATAATGTTGACGTGATCATTATTACTTGTATCATTTCAGAAGGGGCGCCTGCTGCCATCCCGCGTATCGCGGGTCTGTCCATGACACGGAGGGTTTAATGTACAGCCAGTTTGTTGACACCGGGGTCGAACGGATGCGCTGCGCTGAGGAGCTCCCGGAGCTGGAGCGCGCGTTCCAAGATAAGATCGACTCCGATATCAAAATCGAACCTAAGGACTGGATGCCGGAAGCCTACCGCCAGACCCTGGTGCGGCAGATCTCGCAGCACGCCCATTCCGAGATCGTCGGCATGCTGCCGGAGGGTAACTGGCTCACCCGCGCGCCGAGCCTGCGCCGCAAGCTCATTTTGCTCGCCAAGGTGCAGGATGAAGCGGGCCACGGCCTTTACCTCTACAGCGCCGCCGAAACCCTCGGAGCTTCCCGGGAGGCGCTCATCGAGGCCCTGCATGCTGGTAAGGCCAAGTACTCGAGTATTTTCAATTACCCCACACTGAGCTGGGCCGACGTCGGGGCCATCGGCTGGCTGGTGGACGGTGCGGCGCTCATCAATCAAATTCCGCTCTGCCGCTGCTCATACGGCCCCTACGCACGAGCCATGGTGCGCATCTGCAAGGAGGAAAGCTTTCATCAGCGCCAGGGCTACGAAATCATGCTCGCGCTCTGCGCAGGCAGTGCGGTGCAAAAGCGCATGGCCCAGGATGCGCTCGATCGCTGGTGGTGGCCGTCGCTGATGATGTTCGGACCGCCCGATGCCGAGTCCATACACACACAGCAGGCCATGCGCTGGAAGATCAAGCGCCACACCAATGACGAGCTGCGCCAGAAGTTCGTCGACCAGAGCGTGCCGCAAGCCGACTACCTGGAATTGACCCTCCCTGATCCGGCCCTCAAGCGCAACGAGCAAACCGGTCATTACGATTTCGGTGCCATCGACTGGAGCGAGTTCTGGAGCGTGCTCAAGGGCGACGGCCCGTGCAACCGGCAGCGCATTGCCACGCGGCGCCAGGCCTATGATGAGGGCCGCTGGGTGCGCGAGGCCGCGCTAGCCTATGGCGCGAAACAGGATCGGCGCCGCGCCGAATTCAGTTAGTGAAGGGTGACGGGTGAAGGGTGAGGGGTGAAGGGTGAAGGGATCGGCGCGTGCGGCGCCGAACAAGGCTAAAGGCTACGAGGTAATCGCGTGCAGGATTGGCCGCTTTGGGAGGTATTCATTCGCAGCCGCCGTGGCCTTGCCCACAAGCATGTCGGCAGCCTGCACGCCTGCGACGCGCCGATGGCATTGGCCAATGCCCGGGATATCTACACTCGCCGCAGCGAAGGCGTGAGCATCTGGGTTGTGCGCTCGACCGACATCATTGCCAGCGCCCCCGGCGACAAGCCCATCCTGTTCGATCCGAGCGAAGACAAGGTGTACCGGCATCCGACCTTCTACGAGATCCCGGACGAGGTCGATAACCTGTAATGCGCGGCTACCGAGGTTTGCAGAAGAACAGTCCGCCGCGGGCCTCGGCATGTCACACTCAGGATGGTAATGCAAGGATTGGTTTCTAATGCGCCGGCTCCTGAGGCGGACGCTTATGAATCGACAGCAAGCCCTGTTTGAGTACCTGCTGCGCCTGGGCGACAACGCGCTGATCTTGGGCCAGCGGCTGACCGAGTGGATTGGTCATGCACCGGCGCTCGAGGAAGAAATGGGCAGCGCCAATATCGCCCTGGACCTAATCGGCCAGGCTCGCGGGTGGCTCGCGTACGCCGGCACGGTGGAAGGCGCGGGCCGCGATGAGGATGACCTTGCGTTTCAGCGCGACGTGATGAATTTTCGCAACGTGCTGTTGGTGGAGCAGCCGAACGGCCACTATGGCGACACCATCGCCAGGCAATATCTGTTTGACGCCTTCCATTATCCGCTGCTCACGGCCCTGAGTGCCTGCACGGATCAGTCCATCGCCGGCATCGCCGCGAAGGCCTCCAAGGAGGCAGCCTACCATCGGCGGCGCAGCGCCGAATGGGTAATCCGCCTTGGCGATGGCACCGCGGAAAGTCACGCCAAGCTCCAGCAATCCTTCGACACTCTGTGGCCGTATACCGGTGAGCTGTTCGCGCTAGACGAAGTGGACCACACCTTGCGGCGAACCGGCGTGGCTGCGGATCTCACTGCCGTGCGCCGGGAGTGGCACGAGCACGTTACCCGCACCCTGGCTGGGGCCACCCTGGTGCCCCCGCAGGAGGGCTGGATGCAATCCGGCGGCAAGCAGGGGCGGCATTCCGAGCAGCTCGGCTACGTCCTTGCCGAAATGCAGTTCCTGCCGAGGGCCTATCGCGATGCCCGCTGGTAGCAATACCCAACGCCCGCTAGAGGTCACACCGGCTCAAGTGCAGGCGTGGCTGGAGGCGGTCGCCGACCCAGAGATCCCGGTGCTGAGCATCGCCGATCTGGGCATTCTGCGCGACGTGCTGTGCCGCGATGGCGAGCTGGTGGTGGTGATCACCCCGACCTACTCCGGCTGTCCCGCCATGCACGCGATTGAGCAGGCGATTGGGGCGGAGCTGCGCCGCCACGGCGTGGAGCATTTTCATGTCCACACGCGCCTCGCTCCAGCCTGGAGCAGCGATTGGATCACGGCGGCCGGCCGCCGCAAGCTGCTTGACTACGGCATCGCCCCGCCCGCGCAATCCGCATCCGGCAGGCGTGAGCCACCCGATGGCGAGCCTCGGGTGGCCTGCCCGCGGTGTGGCTCAGCCCAGACCACGCGCATCAGCGAATTCGGCTCCACCGCCTGCAAGGCGTTCTATCGCTGCGGAGATTGCCTGGAGCCTTTCGATTACTTCAAGTGCATCTGACAGACGGACTGCAACCGATGCTAGCACTCGCCTCGCAAAGCGCCTACAAACAAGGGCATGGGTGGCTATGGCCAAGTTCCATGTGCTCACCATCGCCGATATCCGACCGCTGACCCGGGAGGCCGTGGCCATTACCTTCGCCGTGCCTGCCGCGCTGCGCGAGGCGTTTCGCTATTGGCAGGGCCAACATCTCGCGCTGCGCGCTTCGATCGAGGGCAAACCAGTCACGCGTACCTACTCCATCTGCGCTGGTGCGCCGGCCAACGTGCTGCGCATCGCCGTCAAACGCCAGCCCCATGGCGTGTTTTCCAATTTCGCCAACGATGAGCTCGCGCCGGGGCAAACCTTGGAAGTTATGCCGCCGCGGGGCCACTTCTATACGCCTCTCGAACCCAACCAGGCTAAGCATTATCTCGCCTTCGCCGCCGGCAGCGGTATTACGCCCGTGCTCTCCATCATCGACACTACCTTGGCCGTGGAGCGCGCGAGCCGATTCACCCTGGTCTACGGCAATCGGACCAGCACCAGCATCCTCTTGCGCGAGGAGCTGGAGGATCTGAAGAACACCTACATGGGGCGGTTCAACTTGGCGCACGTGTTAAGCCGTGAGTCGACCGACATCGAGCTCTTTCGCGGACGCATTACCCAGGATAAGTGTGCCCATCTCTGCGAGCGCTGGATCGATGTCGCGAGCATCGACGAGTGCTTTATCTGTGGGCCCGAGCCCATGCTGCAGGCGGTCACCGAGGCGTTGCACGCGCATGGCATCGAGCGCGAGCGCATTCACTTCGAGCTGTTCACGACCCCGGGTGAGGTGAAGCGCCAATGCGGGCAACGGCGCGAGGACAGGCGGGGCGATCATGCCGTGAGCCGGATCGCCCTTGTCAGCGATGGCCGCCGGCTCGAATTCGATCTGCTGCGCAACACGGATACCATTTTGGAGGCCGGGTTGCGGGCCGGCGCCGACCTTCCTTTCTCCTGCAAGGGCGGGGTCTGCGCTACCTGCCGGGCCAAGCTCTTGCAGGGCAGGGTGGAGATGAGCGCCAACTATGCCCTGGAAGGCGACGAGGTCGAGGCGGGCTATGTGCTCACCTGCCAAAGCTATCCACTGAGCGAAGACATCGTGCTGGATTACGATGCCTGAGTCAGGTCGGCACGCTATTCAACGGATGTTCCCTGAGTGTAGCCAATGGAAATCGTCATCAACGAATTGATATT
>JAKDMK010000613.1 GCA_030452365.1 Nitrococcus sp. | reverse complement strand
CGATGTCAACGTCTTCATGCGGTGCTGCTTCGAGACTGCGATGCAAGCGATTAACGAGACCGCATTCCCGGCCCACGTGATAGATTCCTTGCCGTTCGATGCGATTGGCAAGATCAGGATGCGATTGCAGGATCAGGGCTTCCAGAAGGCCTACGACGAGTTGATCGACTCATTCACCAGTCGCCTCGCCATCACGAGGATGGAGGATATTGAGAGCTGGGAGCCAGAAAGCACTGTCGTGCTGGTGGAGCAGCTGGCGAAGCATTTTCGCGATTATTTCCAGGAAGAGCTCAAGGGGTATCGTAAGGCAATACAGGAAGCCAAGAAGGACGAGGCGATCCGTGCCGGCGTAGCTACCGCAAAGAGTTCAACCGGATTTGTGCCAGGTATCAGCGAGGTCATGTCCATCGTCGACGCCGTCGGTACAGGGGTTCAAGCCCTTCGCGCTGCTGGCGACGCCTTTGCCCTCCTTGGCCATAACGCGGCGGATGCCGCAGCGAGGAGCAAACGCGACTTCATGGTGGACGAGGCGCTCAGGAAGCTGTCGCCGAAGAACGAGGCCAAAATACTCACGGGCCTTCGGCAGATGAGGGTCATCTCTGCAGAATATCAGAAGCCTTTTTGACGAAGTATTGCCTCGACAGTAGCTCGCGAAGAAAGATTTTGCCGATGCAAGCTTGGGCCGGGTT
Organism: Nitrococcus sp.; assembly: GCA_030452365.1. Classification (GTDB taxonomy): domain Bacteria; phylum Pseudomonadota; class Gammaproteobacteria; order Nitrococcales; family Nitrococcaceae; genus Nitrococcus. The sequence goes on along the minus strand of JAKDMK010000613.1, from coordinate 1,081 downwards.
GGCTCATTACGCCGCCGCTTGGAAAAGCCCTACTGATATCGACAGTTGCGGGCCCGCAATCATCATGGTGTCGCTTCCGTGCCCTCATGGATTGTTGATCGCACTTGATAGGCCGCCCCAGTCCCCATACTTATCGCCAGCCTCGCGAATGTGGGTATAGCGTTTGAGGCTGACCCATGATCGGTGTCTGCTGACCGCGGCGACCTGCGGAATGTTCCGGCCCATCTCGAACAGCCGGGAAATCCCTTCGTGCCGCAGATCGTCGATCGCAAGCAGCTTGCAGGCCCGCGTGAAGTTCGCGGTAATGGCATCGGGTGAGTAGGGGAATATCTCCAGCTTGGTCTTGGGCATGCTTTCGATGACCTGAATGGCCTCATGGGACTCACCGCCCCACAGGGAGGCCAGGGCACATTGCTCAATTGCCGCGTGGAGAGTCTCGAAGCGAAGGGCGTCAGTCCGATCTCCCGCGGGCAACTTCGCTGCCCGGCGCAGTGCAACAGTCGCCCGCCTGTTGAGCTGTTGGACCGTCGGCTGCAACGCGGTCGGGACGCGTACCGGTACCTGTCGCCAATGCACCCGTCCGCCATACCATGTAGCGGCAGATCTCTATCTGCTCGAACCGAAGTTCGGTTCCGAACAAGACGCTGGCTGAAGCTCACGATTCTGTGCGGTATCTGTTATCAAAATCTTCAAAGGCCTCGGCGACAATTGACTCGATCTGCTGAACCTCATCGTCGCGCAGTTTCTCAAACTCGCCGGTACGGCGGCGTTTGCTGAGCGATCCGCCGTTCTGGCGGATGTGCATGACAAGGTCCTGTGCCATGCGGTTGGGCATTTCGACCAGGTTCATGACGGCAGTCAGAGCCTGATCGCGGCACTTGAGGTAGTCGATCTCGCGCGGTAGATCGATCTCGACGGTTCGCTGTACGCAGCTATAGAGGAACTCGGCCTCTTCGGTGCAATCGAAATAGCGATAGAGGTCTGCGGTGTCGTTGGTGACTTCGACATTGTGATTGGGTAGCGCTCGCCAGTCGATGAACTCCATCAAGGGACCGGAGTGCCACTTCAGGGTCGTGGCATA
>JAKDMK010000173.1 GCA_030452365.1 Nitrococcus sp. | reverse complement strand
TGCACTGTTCCGCTCGCCTGACTGGGCGGTTATGCAGCGCCGGGGAATGCGCGCGGACGTAAGCTGGAACCGCATTGCGGCACTGTACGCCTAGCTCTACCGAACACTTGTGCCAAACGCAGGGAAATGAGGGGGGAGGGGTTAAAGAAATGGGGGAATTGGGCTCAGACCGTTACTTGTATGCCATACCCTGGCCGGTATTCAGCGTATTGCGCCGTATGCTTCTACCGCAACTGATGTCGGTGGCCTTGTGGGTACGAGTCAGCGTTAGGGCAGGGCCAGCTCGGCTTGATCGCCCCATAGCTCTTGCAATCGCCTGTCACGGCCGCAGGTGAAACGGTAGAACTTGTACCGGATTGGGTTCTTGCGGTAATAGTTCTGGTGGTATGCTTCGGCGGCGTAGAATGGCCCAGCCGGCACGATCTCGGTGACGATGGGCTCCTTGAAGCGCCCGCTTGCTTCAAGCTTGTTCCTCGACGCCTCGGCCAAGCGCTTTTGTGCCGCCGTGTGGTAGAAAATCGCGCTGCGGTATTGATCTCCGCGATCGCAGAAGGCGCCCCCAGCGTCCAGCGGGTCAATGTTGTGCCAAAAGACATCCAGCAATTTTTGGTAGCTGACTTTGGTAGGATCATAAATAATGCGGATCGCCTCGGCGTGGCCCGTGTCGCCGCCGGAGACCTGTTCGTAGGTCGGGTTCTTTAGGTGTCCTCCCGTATATCCGGATGTAGTGGACTTCACCCCATCGAGTTTGTCGAACGGTGGCTCCATGCACCAGAAACAGCCGCCGGCAAACGTGGCTGTGGCTAACCCATGACTTGCCGTAGAGCCGTTGGCGCCATCTTCGGCAACAACCGCGATGCTGGCAAGCAGCATCAGAACGGCGACGAGCGACTGTGCGAGGCGACGGAGCAATTAAAACCCTCCCGAACGTGTCAGCGGGCTGCTGAATCAATCCATTTATCATAGAATAAATGTATCCAAGAGTAACTGTAGCTTCGATTGAGTGAGCCGTAAAAGCGCCCGGATGGCGGAATTGGTAGACGCAAGGGACTTAAAATCCCTCGCCGCAAGGCATCCGGGTTCGACTCCCGGTCCGGGCACCACCAAAATTTAAAAAGACTTTTCCTTGTTTATGCCGCTTTCTTCTAAATACTCGCCGATACTATGTAGACGCTATGTAGACAGCAGGGCCTGCCAAAGCTACCGGTAGCAATTCCCCGCGGTATAGGCTATCGTACTACTACCGGAAGCAATTATGGGGAACACACCATGCGCGCATCCCGAGCCGAAAATCAGCGGCGCTTCCGTGCCAGGACGGACAAGCAGCGCATCGAGGTCTATCTCGCACCGCAGATCGTCGCGGCGCTCGACGCCATGCCAGGCACTCGGGCGCAGGCGATAACCTATCTGGTAGCGCAGCTAACTACCGGTAGTAATCCATCCCGAGATCGGGTAGAGCCAACTACCGGTAGTCGCGAGCCGATTCAATCCACAGCGCAACTGATAGCCGACACGCGAGTGCCCCGGCGCACGTTCCTCCTGGACGACGGCACCGCGATCACCGTCAATGCCATCAAAACCGCCAAAGGCGGCTACCGGCATTCGTTCATGGTGAACGGCCGGCGCATCAGCCGCGCAAACTTAGAGCGCAAGCTCGCGGAATAACTACCGGTAGTCGATTGCGCCGCGCGGAACCGAGGCCGCTTGCTGTCAGCGCGATGACTGGCTCTTGGTGATGCCGAGGGCAGAGAGTGTGCCCGTGGTAACATCGTGCGACTGCGGGAGAGTATCCCCTCGCTTGAGCGCCCCCTTCGCCTTCTCCATCGCCGCGAGCAGCTCACCGGCCTTGCGCCTGGTCCACGCTGGTCCATGGACCAAAGCATTGTATTCCCGCCAGTCGCGCACCTTGAGTGTCACGATACCGACCCGGCCGAGCGCCGGGTTTTTGTGAGTTAGAACGTCTTCGGCAACCCTGCATCCTTCAGGATACCGTTGGCTGTATGGCGGGATTTAATTTTGAAAGGAACCGTGAAAGGCTTGGTGGCGCGCGGGCTGGTCCATACCTCGTGATCGCCGCGGCCTTGCCGGAGAAGCCGGCAGCCATGGTCCGCTAGTATGCCGCGAACTTGCTTGCCATAGTCATTCACGTCGCTGGGGCGCGAACTCGGGTGCTGGCATGGGCGATCAACTCAACCGGCACGTCGACCCCGTCGCTAAGATCGCCCGCCGCTTCTAGCAGATCGAGGATGGCCCCCGGTAGCTTGTCGGAGAGCTCCTCCAGTGTCTCGCCCTCCAGGTTCAGGCCGGGCACGTCTGATGACTCAACGAGCCATACTCCCGCTTCGGCATCACGTACCGCCTTCACGACAATCAAGCGACCTGGCATGAGATTGTCCTCCACATGCTCATATAGTGTTAGCCCGTATCATCATATGACTACCGTGGTAGACATTGCGAGCTTTCGGTGGTGACTATCGGCCGTGTGCCGGGTTTTTGTTGGCGTCACGCAGTGGCACGCGCACCACGGCAATGTAGTCTCACCGGCCGTTCGCGTTACCGTGAGTGTCACGATACCGAGCGGTGGGTTTCACGCCGGTGGGGCATGGTGGATGATCAGGTACAGCGACTATCATTTGTGAGTAAGATTGTGAGTAACAGCCGGGTGGATAGCTTGAGAGCTATATACTAAACAATGGCGTCACGCCGCTTCCAGCCATTCTCAGCGCCATCGCCGCCCAAACCTGACGCCAATGCCTGCCTGCCGCGTCAGGCATCAGATGATGGCCTGTATGCCCTTGTCGGCGATGACGTTGAGGAGCTTGAGCGCTGGGCCAGTCGGGCGCGTCTCGCCTTGCTCCCACTTGCGCACGGTCGAGGCCGTGGTGTGCAGGTGGTGCGCGAACACCGGCTGGCTGAACTTCAACCCCGCGCGCAGGCGCTTGATATCGGCGGCACTCAACTCCCGCACTGGCGGCGGGCAAATGGCGTCGAACTCGCGCATGGGCACCTTGCTGATCGCGCCCGCTTCATGGAGCGCGGCCAGATCGTTACGAAGGGATTTGATGATCTTGCTCACAATGCACCTCCAATAACACTCCGGCCTGCAACGCCTTCGATTAAGATTCCGCTGACAGTTCAAGGAACACCTTGCCTGCATTGGCCGTCGAAGCTCAGATAGGGATTGAGCTGAGGGTAGCGGCTTCGGTTACTGCCCACCGGTGCTCACTGGACCGGCAGCTCCCCCAGCCGTCGCTTGAGAAACCGCCGCTCCGGCTCCTGGCGGGTGAGGGTGAGAGCTTGTTGGTAGGCCAGCCGCGCTTGCGCGTGCCGGCCCAGCCGCCGGCATAGATCCGCCCGCGCCGCGTGCGCGAAGCTGTAGTCCGTCAACTCGCCGCGCGCGAGAATGGCGTCGATGAGCGCAAGCCCGGCCTCGGGGCCATCGCGCATGGCTATGGCCACGGCGCGGTTCAGCTCGACAACGGGTGAGCGCATCACCCGCGCCAGCACGTCGTAGAGCCCTGCTATCTGCGGCCAATCGGTGGCCGCGCCGCTGGCCGCCTCCGCGTGCACCGCCGAGATGGCCGCCTGGAGCGTATACGGTCCGAAACGCCGCGATGCCAGTGCGCGCTCCACCAGCGAGATTCCCTTGGCGATCTGCTTCCGGTTCCACAACGAGCGGTCCTGCTCGTCGAGCAGCACCAGATCGCCACTCGCGGATGTTCTCGCGAGGCGTCGTGATTCGTTCAGCAGCATCAGTGCTAATAGTCCGACGGCCTCGGGCTCGGGCAGTAGCTCGATCAGCAACGTGCCCAGGCGTATCGCTTCGGCCGACAGGTCGTGCCGCGTCACCGCCTGCCCAGAGGAGGGGGAATAGCCCTCATTGAACACCAGGTAGATCACGCGCAGCACGCTCTCAAGCCGCTCCGGCAGGTCCGCCGCACCCGGCACTGCGTAGGGAATCCCGGCGTCGCGAATCTTCGCCTTAGCGCGCACGATGCGTTGCGCCAGGGTGGAGGGTGAGGCGAGGAAGGCGCGCGCGATCGCTTCGGTGGTGAGCCCGCAGACCTCGCGCAGGGTCAATGCGACCTGGGCCTCGGGCGACAGGGCCGGGTGGCAGCAGGTGAAGATAAGCCGCAGGTGGTCGTCCTGCACGGCCTTGTCGTCGGGCTCGGCACCGCCTTCGGACGCGGTCTCGATCTGATGCGCGATCTCGCTCAGGGAGGCGTCAAAGCGGGCACGCCGGCGGATAGCGTCGATGGCCTTGAAGCGCCCCGCGGAGACCAGCCATGCGCGCGGGCTGTTCGGGACGCCGTGCCGCGGCCATTGGTCCACGGCCGCGGCGAAGGCGTCATGCAGCGCTTCCTCGGCGAGATCGAAGTCGCCGAGCAGCCGGATAAAGGTGGCGAGCACACGCCGCGACTCGGCGCGATAGGTCGCCTCGACGATGGCGCGTACCCGCTCGGCGCCTTGTTCGCTCATCGAGCCGGCTGGACCCACCTGCGCGGCGCTAGGGCCGTTCATATCTCCCGTGGGAGATTATGAACAGGCCCTACAGGTCGACCAGCAGCTCGAAGCCGCCCCAGAACATACGCTTGCCGTCAAACGGCATCGATGCCGCGTGCATGCTCTCGGTAATGCGCGGGTCCTTCATCACCTGCTCGTTGATCCGATCGCGCTGCTCGCGCGACTCGTAGGCGATCCACGCCAAAACCACCACCTCATCCGACTTGAGCTGGACACTTTGCGGGAACGAGGTGATCTTGCCGGGTTTAACATTTTCGGCAATGCACGCGACGAACTCGATCGCACCGTACTCCTTCCAGACCTTGCCCATGTCCTCCGCCATGCGCCGGTACGCCTCTACGTTGTGTTTCGGAACCGGTACCACAAAGCCATCGACATACCTTCCCATCGTCTCTCTCCTGGCGGTTACCTTTGAGTTCATGCCCTCGGGGCCTGCCGAAATATCCTAGCCGTAGCGGCGCTCTGGCCTGAGCGCCGGTTCGATCGGTCGTACCTCGATGGTTCCGAGGCGCGCCGAGGGCCACTTCGATGCCACCTGGATTGCCTCATTGAAGTCCTTGGCCTCGATCAGGAAAAAGCCTCCCAACTGCTCCTTGGTCTCCGCGAACGGGCCATCGGTGACGCTGAGCTTGCCATTACGCACCTGGAGCTTGGATGCACTGCGGGCACTCTGCAGGGCTTCGGTGGCGACCAGGCGGCCACTCTCTCGCAGCGTCTCGACGTAGGAGAGCGTCTCTGCCCTGAGGCTTTCCCACTCGCTTGGGGTCAGCGCGTTGAGTGTCTCCTCTTGCTCGTAGGCGAGGCACAGATATTTCATGCGCTCCTCCGCGCCGGCCGCTACGCCGGGTATCGGTTAGTCGTTTATCGAGCGGTCAGATCGACATTGTGGAAGGCGCGCCTCAGAGGCGACGGCCCGCCAGCTCGCGGATCGGCCGAACCTCGATGCTGCCGACACGCGCCGGCGGGATCCCGGCGGCGATCTGCAAGGCCTCATCGAGATTCGCGGCGTCGATCAGATAGAACCCGGCCAACTGCTCCTTGGTCTCCGCGAAGGGGCCGTCGGTAACGGCGACCTTGCCGTCGCGGACACGCACGGTGGTTGCGGTATGCACCGATTGCAGCGCCTCCGAGGCTAGGCAATGACCACTCGCACGGATCGCCTCGTCATAGGCTACGCACTCGTCATCGGGGAAACCATCGAGCTTCGCTTCCTCACTGTGGAGTAGGGTCTGTTGACATTCACCCACGACGGCGCGCCGGAGGCCATTTTTTCGCAAGACAAGGCGCCGCGAGCGCAGTGTAGCCCA
>JAKDMK010000172.1 GCA_030452365.1 Nitrococcus sp. | reverse complement strand
CTCGCCCTGGAAGACTTGGACGTCCACCACCGGCTGAGCCTCCTGGACGGTATAGAAGACCTCGCTCTTGGTGACCGGTATGGGTGTGTTCTTACGGATTACCGGGATGAAGCAGTAGGGGTACGGCACGCCGTCCATGTCGCCGATGGCGCTGGTGCCGAAGGTGTAGGGGGTGATGTCAACCAGCACCGCGCTGGCCGGGGCGCCGGCGATGACCGCCGCCTGGCTGGCGGCGCCGGTGGCGACGCACAGCTCCGGATCGACCTCGCCGCGCGGTTGCAGTCCCAGCTCGGCCTCAAGGCGCCGCGCGATCAACGGCGTGCGGGTAGCACCGCCCACCAGCAGCACTTCATCCAGGTCGGAGACGGTCAGGCTGGCGCCGTCTAACGCCGTGTGTACCGCGTCTAAGGTCTCGTCCACGTAATCGCCGATCATCGCCTCGTAGTCGTCGCGCGCGAGCTCCAGGGAGAGATGCACTGGCCGCCCGTCGGTATCTTCTAGCAGATACTCTTCTTCGATGCGGGCGTAGGGGCGATCGGAGAGGACGATTTTCGCCATCTCGGCGGCCCGCTCGATACGGCCCATGGCCTGGGGCGAGGCGGTGGCATCCACTTCTTTGTGCTCATCTTGCAGGTGTGCGATCAGATGATCGATGATCTTGCGGTCGAAATCATCGCCACCCAGGTGATTATTGCCGTGGCTCGCCAGCACCTCCACCACGTCCGCCTCCATCGCCACGACGGAGACATCGAAGGTGCCGCCACCGAGATCGTAGACTAGGATGCGCCGGCGCCCGGGATGACCGATTTCGTAGGCGAGCGCCGCGGCGGTGGGCTCGTTGATGATGCGCGCCACCTCCAGACCGGCAATTTCGCCCGCCTCGCGGGTGGCTTGGCGCTGGGCGTCGGAGAAATAAGCCGGCACGGTGATGACCGCCCGACTGATGTCCTCACCTAGATGCGCCTCGGCCACCGCCTTGAGGCGGCGCAGGATCATCGCCGAGACTTCTTGGGGGCTATAGCGCTGGTCACCGAGTTTGACCGGCTCCTCATCGCCCATGCGTCTTTTGATGGATTTAACCGTGCGCTCGGGATGCAGGACGAGCTGGTTCTTAGCGGGCTGGCCGACCAGCAGGCCGCCGGCATCGTCGAGTGCCACCACCGATGGGAGCAGGCAGGTGCCTGGCTCGATCTCCAGCACTTCAACGCGCCCCGCGCGGGCCACGGCGACCTCGGAATTGGTGGTGCCAAGGTCAATACCGATGATGGTGTGGCTCATGACTCAGGTTCTCTCTTGTTGGCGATGACCTCGGCCAGGCGCAGTACCTCGCCCGCGCGCAGGTAGCCACGAAGGGCTTCCTCCAGTACCACCCCGTCGGGCTGCGCGGGCTCGGCACGCACCGCGGTCACGCGCATGGCGTGGGGGTCGAGCGGGCGGCCGATGGTCTTCACCGCGCTGATCTCATAGGCGGCGAGCGTTTGGTCCAGACGCCGCAGGGTGATGCCAAGCCCCTCGGCCAGGCCCTCGATTAGCACGTGCTCGCGCTTGGCGGCAAGCCGCGCAAGCGCACTGCTTTGGTGTTCGGTGGCAAGCCGATGCGCCTGCTCCAGGCGATCGCGCAGCGCGATCAGCTCAAGCAGCAGCGGCCGCTCAGCCGTGGCGCTTGCCATCGCTTGCTCCCCGCGGCGGGTGTCGAGCTCGCGCTGCAAGCGTTGGCCACTCGCCTCCAGGGTCATAAATACCCCGCGGAATTCGTCCAAGGCCCCTTTGAACTGGCGTGACTCCAGGCGCACCTCGTTCTTAAGACCGGCCAGCTCGCTAAACAATGTGTAGAGGTCCACCTCGCGCGCCGCCTCTGTCTCAGCCCCCTGCGCTGGCGCCAGAGTATCCAGGTAGTCGCGCAGCTCGGCGATCAGCCGCTCCTTGGTCTGCTCGTCCATGCCGATCAGCGCGCCGCGGGACCGACCGCCAGCGCGCGCCGGATTTGCTCGGGGCTGGGCCGCCGCGGCGTGCCGGGTGCGAGCAGACGCGCGGCGAGGTCGGCGAGTGCCGGCACCTCATGGTGGAACAGATCGTGCTCAAGGCGCCGGCGCCGGGTGCGAAGCTGCTCATAGGCAACGCGCAGCCGCTGAAATCCCTGCGGGTCGCGCTCCGGCGAGTGCACGCGCAACCCTTTCAGATAGGCGGCATGGACCGCGGCGTCATCGGTGCTCTCGCGCTGCAAGCCAAGGATGCGGTAAGGATCGCTCATTTTGCATCTCCAAACAGATCGCCCTGAGAAGTATCGCCCTTGTTGCACCGCTTCTTGCCTTTGCGCTTCTTGGGCGCGGACTTACGCTCCACAGGGATACCCTCGCCGCCGCCGAGGAGGGCGGCCTCGAGCTTGGCCGCGATATCGCGCGGTAGCGGCTTGCCTTGCTCAAGGGCATCCTGAGCGCGGCGTAGGTCAGGTTGTCCCAGGATGCGCTCGAGCACAGCCCACACCGCCGAGTCCAGCGCTTCCTCCAGCGTCCCTGGTTCGTCGGAGCCGAACTCGTCGTCGTCCAGGAACGGGTTGCTCGCCTCGAAGCGGGGCAGATCCGGGAAGGCGGAGCTCAAGAAGGTCTCGATGCGCTGAGCGGTGCGCATATCGCCATCCATCCGCGCTCTCTCGAAGGCGCTTTCGAGTTGCCTGAAATCGCGTGTCCATGGCTTTGGCGTGCGGCCTGCCCATTGGCCCTGAGTTCTATAGAAAACGAACAGCGGTGCGCGCGGCCAGCGCCGCAGCGCCGCTTGGGCATGACGTTTGAGCGAATTGTGACAGCGGTAACGTAGCAAGGTCTCGCAGACGAGCTCGACTTCCTCACGCGTGAGCTTACTGTCGGCCGCTCGGTCAATGGCGGGGGCCAGCGCCCGCAGCGCGGCCTCCACGGCCTTGGTCTGTTGCAGGCCCTCGCGCAACGCGCCGACGGCGCGCACTAGCGCCAGCACCTGCTCACGCTCGCCCGCCTTTCTCGCCGCGGGAAGCGCCGCCACGCGGGTAACGGCCTGCAGGTCGTGGCCCACGCGATCGGCTTCCAGCAAGAGATAAAAGCGACCCACCAGACCACCCCCGGCGCGCTCAATTCCCGCCTTCAACGCTTGGCTCGCGGCGTCGGAGCCCTCCTCGGCGAGCACCGTGAGCGCACGCAGAATCTGTATGCGGCCTTCATCCACCGCGCTGCGCGCCCATTGCTCGGCCTGATCCAGCTCGCGCCGGCCCGCCGCGGCCTTGCCGGCCTTGGCCTGCTTGCCAGCATGGGCGATGTAAGCATCCACCAGCAGTCCACGCACGCGCGGATTGATCGGGTCTATCGCCAGTAAGCGGTGGCCAAAGCCGGCCGCCTTCTTGTAGGCACCACCGGCCACGGCGGTCTGCGCGGCCTTGAACAGAGACTCGGCGTCATCGGGGTATTGCTTGAGTACCTGGTCGACCCACTTACGCGCCGCCTTGAGGTTGCGCACATAGAGGTAATGGTCGATCAGCCGCAGGCTACTATCCCGAGCTTCGGGGTCGAGCTCCAGGCTGCACTCCAGATGTTCAACGACTTTGGGGTTTAGCGGTGGATTCGCCGGCGGGGGCTCGATGAGGTCGGCGATATGACGGTGGATCAACGCGCGGCGCAGGCGATTGTCCTCGCAGTCGGGCTCCAAGGCGAGCGCCTCTAAAAGCCTCTGCCACTCCTTTGCGGCCTGCTCGGACACCTCATGGGCTTCCGATAGCCGCGCGACCCGGCGTCGCTGCTCTAATGCGGGCCATGCCTCATATACGCCGATCAGCCGACGATGCAGGCGGCGATCATCACCCGCTACAGCAAAAGCCGCTTCGCGCGCGAAAGGCTCTCCTAAGGTGCTGCGATGGACCACGATGAAGTCGAACAGCTCTTTTCGGCCAGGCGAGGGGCCAAGCCGCGCCAAGGAGGCGAGTAATTGTACCTGCTCGGAGTCCCAGCCCTTGAGCGCGGCCACCAGTTCTAGCACTTGCGCCGGCAGCGCGGCGAGCGCAACCTCCGGGCATCGGCCGGCGGCTTCCAAGGCCGCCCGCAGACCGGCGAATGGCGTATCGGCCGGCACCCGAGCCAGCAGATCGAGCGCCGCGTCCGGGGCTTGCTCATGGAGCACGAGGGCCTTCAAGAGCTGACGAAAATCCCGGTATGGCGAGCGAAAGGGGATGCGCTGCAGCGCCGTCTCCAACGCGCCCTCATCGCCGCCGGCATAGGCTACAAGTGCGGCCTCGGCAGCCGCAAAATCGCAAGCGATGGGATCCTCACCCGGCAATTGTTCGAGAAGCTCGCCGCCATTGGCCAACGCCGCCGCCGCGAGCCGCGCCCGCAGCTTGACCACCCCTTCTGCGCCGGCCAAAGTCTCAGAGTCCTGCCTGTAGAGGCGCACCGCCTCTGCGCCGCGCCCGGCCGCCAAAAGCCATTCCAGGTAACGCGGATCAGCCAGCGACTCAGCGCAGGCCGCGGCGCGATTCTGCCACAGTGCAATAGCCTCTTTGACCATCCCGCGGCAAGCAAGCTGCTCCGCGCGCCCGGCATAGGACCGCGCCAGTCCATCTAGCCATTGCGGCCGGCGTTCCTCTTTCACCAGCCTCTTGTAATCCGCCACCGCATCTTTGAATCGCCCGCACGCCAAATGCTCAGCCGCGGCGCGCGCCAGCGCCTCCTGACCCTGAACCTCGGTATGCTTCGGGCGTGAACGTTTTTTTCGGCGGACCATAGGCAATGGGCAGGGGGTCGATACGAACCTACGCTAAGCGCGACCAGCATACCGGCTGACCGTTCCACCTGGCAATCATAGCTTCAGGCGCGAGCAGTCGGCGCGCGGTCCACCGCGCCCCTACTCTAAATGGCCTATATTATCAGGCAGGTCTTGACACCCGCGCGCGCAGCGGATCCTCCTACGAGGGTCTGTTGACATCCACTCGCGGCGTCGTGGGTGGATGTCAACAGGCCCTAATCACGTAGTTCAACGACAACAGCAAAACCATGGCAATGAAATCATGCTGAATAAACAAGCCTGGCTACCGACAATCGCGGTTCTGGCTATTCTCACTCTATGCGGCTGCACGCCACCGAAGCAGTACCACACCGTTTATAAACCAATATGCGTCAGTGCCACACCGCGGCCGTCGCCAGAATGTGAAACCCACGCGCTACAGCGGCTGCCCACCGCCAGCGAGGGCAATCACTACCTGCTTGGATTTATCGAATTCGATGATCAGGGCCAGCTGTGGGATCGCCAACAAATGTCGGCCGTAGTCAACAAACTGATAGGAGAAGCGGCCAACAAGAATCTGCTGATGGTGGTATTCGTTCATGGTTGGAAGCACAATGCCGCACCCGACGATGCCAACGTTGCGACGTTTCGCGAAATGCTACGCGAGCTTACAGATGCCGAAGTGAAACTCGCCAAGGGTCTGGGGACTTCCGCGCGCGCTCCCAAGCGTCCGCCGCGCGAGATCGTCGGCGTATACATTGGATGGCGAGGCGCTTCGGTGACCCTGCCGCTGATCAAAGAGCTGACATTCTGGGATCGTAAGAACACCGCGCAAAAGGTTGGTCGCGGCGGCGTCACCGAGGTGTTGAGCCGTCTCGAATCAATCAAGCGCGTCAAGCAGCACATCGGCGAGTCCGGTCACACTCGACTGGTTATCGTCGGGCACAGCTTCGGTGGCGCCGTAGTCTATACAGCACTGTCTCACATCCTGGAGAACCGTTTTGTGCGCACTACCGGGCCGGCTGGTGAGCAGAGCGATGTAGGCGGTTTTGGCGATCTCGTAGTGCTGATCAATCCGGCGCTTGAGGCCAT